>JAPORK010000092.1 GCA_026710285.1 Endozoicomonadaceae bacterium
GATAATTTTTGTGAAAGAATCGGTCTCAATCCAAAAGAATATTACGGTTTGTTACGCAAGCGTTAAACAATGAAAGTGTTACTTTTCTGCAAGAAGATGAATACGAATTGATAAGTGGAGTCGTATATGATTTCAGGGCTAACTTATCCATACCTGAATCACAAGAACCTAAAGCTTCTGTAAAAGTTAGAAAAAGTAGTGCGGAACACGCAAGTTTATATGCCAAAGATAAAATTAACGAAAAACTTAATCAAAAATGTTTTATCATTATTTTAAATTATTGATTATTTTTTGCTTATTTTGCTTTTATATGGCATTAGGTTGATATAACCTTTTTAAGTGCAAGTTCTCTTAAAGGTTAATACTGCTATGCAATTAAAAGCAGATCTGCATAGCAATTTAACTTGTTTATAGCCAGATAAAAGCAATCGTGTCTGTTCCTGCTTATGTGGGAATAACAAACGGGTAAAAAATATCTCGCAGAACAAACTGTACGCAGTTAATAATTGTTTGAGAAAAAAATACAATGAAACAATATATTAATACTCAAAAAGCGCCAGAAGCTATTGGTCCTTATTCTCAGTGCGTTGTCCTTAATGAAATGGTTTATACTTCTGGTCAGTTAGGACTAATACCTGAGAGCATGAAGTTCCCTGAAGGCGGTATTGAAGCGCAATCAAAACAAGCGCTGCACAACCTGAAAAATGTGCTGGAAGCTGCTGAAAGCTCTTTAGATCATGTATTAAAAATAACCTGCTTTATTGCTGATATGAATGATTTTGCTGCTTTTAATCAGGTGTATGCTGAGTTTTTTAACCAATCTAAACCAGCAAGATCCTGTGTGGAAGTTGCTCGTTTACCAAAAAATGCATTGATTGAACTTGAAGCTATTGCTTACAAAGCATAATCTTTAGCTTTATTATGTTGAACAAATCTTAATATTACAGGAAGCGGTACAGTTGAAAAACCTTTAATCTTACAAATAACAGGAGCAAATAACTAATGACACACTCTGTATTGGTAACCGGAGCAAACCGGGGAATAGGGTTGACGTTTTGTAAGCATTATCTTGAAGAAGGCTGTAGGGTATTGGCTACATGCAGAAATCCGGATAACGCTGCTGAACTTCATGCACTTCAGGCACACCACAAAGGCAAGCTAACACTACATAAGCTGGATATTTGTTCAGCTGACTCCATCATGGATTTCAAACAAGCTCTGAATAACATGCCGGTCGATTTGCTAATTAACAATGCAGGCATTATGAGTACGAGAGGTAATTTTGTTGATTTTACCGATCAGTTGAATAATAGTCCTGAAGTGTTACAGGAAATAACCCAACAATGGCTAACTGCCTTTAATACCAACACCATTGGACCGATTATGTTTACACTTATGTTACTCCCTAACCTTGAAAAAGGCAGCAAAAAAAAGGTCGTTATGGTGAGCAGCCAGATGGGAAGTATTACACACCATGCGCAAGATACCAGTACCTCAGCCAACGTTTATCGTTCCACCAAGAGTGCTTTAAATTCGGCCACCAACTGTTTGGCCATTGCACTTAAACCTAAAGAAATCAATTTGTTACTGTTACATCCTGGCTGGGTGAGAACCGATATGGGAGGCAATCAGGCAGATATTGATGTTGATACTTCAGTGGCAGGTATGGCACAAGTGATTGCAACATCACAACCATCAAAAGCACTACAGCTGCTTAGCTATCGGGGTGAAGTTATTCCCTGGTAATCAACTCTGTTGGTTAAGCATTTTTTTAAAACTTCGACTTTTACTCTGACATGCTTTTCTTCTGCTACACACCAGCCTTTACCGGACATACATCGTGTGCTGAGCCTGTCGGAGTGCGAACACTTTTAGTCAGTTGTACAGCACTCAACCAGCCTGACTGTCACACAAAGGAGTATATTTAATCTTGCAGATAACAGGAGAAAATAACTAATGTTATATTCTGTATTAGTAACCGGAGCAAACCGGGGAATAGGGTTAGCGTTTTGTAAACATTATCTAAAAGAAGATTATAAAGTACTGGCCACATGCAGAAATCCAGATAATGCTGCTGAACTTCATGCACTTCAGGCTCACCACAAAGACAGGTTAACACTGCATCAGCTGGATATCTGCTCATCTGTCTCGATCCTGCGTTTAAAACAGGATCTGAATAACATGCCCTTAGATTTACTAATTAACAATGCAGGCATATCTGCTATAAAGGGAAGTTTTACTGATTTTGTCGATCAGCTAAACGATGCTGAGGCATTACAAAAAATGACACAGCGGTGGTTAACTGCCTTTAATACTAATGTCGTTGGGCCGGTTATGCTTACACTCATGTTACTTCCTAACCTTGAAAAAGGCAGTAAAAAAAAGGTTTTGATGTTGAGCAGCCGAAAGGGAAGCATTACCAACCATGCACAAGATATCAATACATCATCTAACGTTTATCGTTCCACCAAGAGTGCTTTAAATTCAGCTGCCAACTGTTTGGCTATTGGGCTTAAACCTAAAGAAATCAATTTGTTACTGTTACATCCTGGCTGGGTGAGAACCGATATGGGAGGCAATCAGGCAGATATTGATGTTGATACTTCAGTGGCAGGTATGGCACAAGTGATTGCAACATCACAACCATCAAAAGCACTACAGCTGCTTAGCTATCGGGGTGAAGTTATTCCCTGGTAATCAACCAGCAGGACAGGTGAAATACAGCCGGGAGAAAACCGGAGAACGCACATAAAACAGTTCAAACAAAGTCAGAAGCACAACTGTTATTTTATGGGCAGATAAGAATTGTATAAATTATTTTGTGTACGTTCCTGAGATGTTAATTTTCTCTGTATTGTGTTAGAATGGATATCCTGAGTTTTTTATATTTTCCGGAATCATAATTATCATGAACCAGACTACAGAAAAACCAAAAATCGTATTTCCCTGCGCAGATTATCTGATTAAAGTCATGGGACCGGCAACAGCTGATTTTAAAGATGTTGTCCTGAAAATAGTTAAGTTGCATGATCCACAACATGATGGATCAGTTACAGTGCGAGAAAGCAGTAAAGGACGCTTTCTGGCGATAAGTGTTCGTATTCTTGCAGTGAACAACGCACAGCTCAAAGCGTTGTATAGTGATCTCAGAGCCAGTGGTCAGGTAACTGCGATCATTTAGCATAAGGCAAACAAATTATCCATGACTCAGTTAACCCAACCGTCTGTTAACGAAAAAGTACTTAACATTAAAAGATTTACACACCCGCAGCCCTATGAACCACTGTGGCAGCAAATGCAGCTTTATACTTCTTCCCGTGATCAACACAGTAATGATGAACTTTGGCTTCTGGAACATCTTCCGGTATTTACCCAAGGAAGGGCTGGAAAAGGTCATCACATTTTGGTCCAAAATGAAGATATTCCCGTTGTACACACTGACAGAGGTGGACAGGTAACCTACCATGGTCCGGGTCAGCTGATCGCTTATCTGCTTATAGATCTTCGCCGGTTTAACATGGGGGTCAGAGATATGGTAACCTGTATTGAACAGGTAGTGATTAATGTACTCAAATCTTATAATGTAAAAGCTCATGTTCGTTCTGGTGCACCGGGCGTATATGTTGATCAGGGAAAAATAGCTTCATTAGGGCTACGTATTCGCCGCGGATGTACATTTCATGGTTTAGCTTTTAACATAGACATGGATCTTAAACCTTTTTCACATATTAATCCTTGTGGTTATCCGGGATTACGGATGGTACAATTGAAAGATTTTTGTCCTCAGGTTAAATTAGAAGAGACCAGAGAGCGGTTGATCTATTATTTTCAGCAACAATTAATGTACAGTAAAATACAACAAAACCGGAAGTAAATTATGACCAACGATGTGACTGCCATAAAACAAAAAAAGGTAAAAAAAGCAGAGCGTGGTGTCAAACTGCGCGGCGCTGAAAAAATGGAACGTATCCCAGTAAAAATTATTCCGACGCAAAGAGAGGAGATGCTGCGTAAACCAGAGTGGTTACGGGTACGTCTAAGCTCCTCCCCGGAAGTAGAACGAATTAAAGCACTGCTGCGCAAAAATAATTTACACTCTGTTTGTGAAGAGGCTTCATGCCCTAATTTGCACGAATGCTTTAGTGGCGGAACAGCGACATTTATGATACTGGGCGATATCTGTACCCGACGCTGTGCCTTTTGCGATGTTGCGCATGGTCGCCCCAATGCACCGGATGATCAGGAACCTGAAAATCTTGCCCGTGCAATCAGTGAACTGGGTTTACGCTATGTGGTTATCACCTCGGTAGACAGAGATGACCTGCGTGATGGTGGTGCAAACCACTTTGCCCGGTGTATTGAACAGTTGCGCACCCGCATGCCTGAGTTAAAAGTAGAAATTCTGGTTCCGGATTTTCGTGGACGCATGGATGTTGCGTTAGATGTTTTAACTGCAACAGCACCGGATGTTTTTAATCACAACGTAGAAACAGTACCCGATCTTTATCGTGCTATTCGACCCGGTTCTGATTATCAGTGGTCTCTGCTTTTATTGAAAAAATATAAAGCACGCAATCCTGAAATCACCACAAAGTCAGGTCTGATGTTAGGGCTTGGAGAAACGAATGAGCAGATCATTAATGTGATGCATGATATGCGTGAACATGATATTGATATGATTACACTGGGTCAATACTTACAGCCATCACGTTTTCATGCGCCGGTTAAACGCTATGTGCACCCGGAAGAGTTTGCTATGTTAGCAGAAAAAGCCAGAGAACTGGAATTCAAACATGTGGCCAGTGGTGCATTAGTTCGTTCTTCCTATCATGCTGATCAGCAGGTAAAAAAAGATATGGTGCTATAGAGATAACCTGTAATTATGTTTTGGGGTCTGTTGTTTATCTGATTTTCACTGGATAGTATTTAATTTTGTGCCTGAACCGTATTCCTGCAAAAGTAGGAGTTCGTAAAAATGGGCAGCGCATAAAAAAGTAAATACTATCCTGCATGGTATAAGCTATACCACCTGAAGCTTTTACTTTTCTTTTGCTCCCTGACTGATGAGAAATGCTACAGTTTCTGCATGTTGACCCAGCATTGCTCTTTTTAAAGGAGTACGACCACACTTATCTTTTGCATTTAAGTCAGCTCCATATTTGAGCAGCAATTCTACAACTTGTGTCTGTCCGCGCCCTGCCGCAAGCCATAAAGGCGTTATGTAAGATGCTTTCTCTATGAAATTTACATCAGCTCCATTTTGGATTAAAAGAAGTGCAGTTTCTGGGTGTTCATTAGATATTGCCATCCTCAAAAGTGTATCACCTTCATCAGTTTTTGTGTTTACATCAGCACCATCATTGAGAAAGATATTTACAATATCTATATATCCTTTCCTCACGGCAAGCATTAGAGCTGTTTGATCATGAGATTTGTCTTTCAGGTTTAAATTAGCTCCTCTTTGAATCAGAAAGTTTACAATATCTGTATATCCCCGTTCTATTGCCCACATTAAAGGTGTAGAACCATACTTATCTTGTGCATTTATATCAGCTCCGTTAGCAAGGAGGAGGGCTATTATCTGCTGATATCTTCCCTCTACTGCATACATTAAAGCTGTACGATCATAAAAATTTTTTGCATTCACGTCAGCTCCTCTTTCGATAAGGTGTTTTACCAGCCCTATATGTCCATACAGTGTGGCAGTTGCAAGGGGAGTGTTGTAATTATCAGATGAATCGATCTCGAGGTCTAATTTTGTATCAATACCAATATTTTTGCTCTGCATTAATATTTCAACACGTTTTATATTTCCTTCTCTCAGAGCAAAAAATAAATCATCGTGACTAGATGCAAAAGTGCTTGCACAAAAAAACAGTAACAGAAAAGAACAGAAGCAGGATAAGCTTTTTATCACATGACCCGACCTGAAGAAAATATCAGGTATTTTAAAATAGCAGACCGTAAATTTTTTTACACAAAATAAACGACAAACATTAAAAATAAATAAGGGATTTGTAAGTAACTTCATTCGTATGCTCTGTATAACAACCAGGACTATTCCTGTAACTAATTAATTTGAATGTTTATAATTTAATTATTTTCAAAAACAATCCAACAATATTATTGATTATAGGGTTGAACAGTCTGGTCAACAGTATTCATTATGTCAAGAAAGCATTTAATTACTGAACAGACTAAAGTTAGCCGGTTAATATCAGCGCCTGTTGATAATTTGGTAGTGTTTAATTCTGTGTATCTGCATGACGAATTTACACAAAAGGCAGCTTACACAAAAGAGTTGCTCTGTTCTGAAGGTATGCACTTTCTTTATTCGGATCGATTTTGGGTAAATGATACGTTGTATCAAAATCTAAAGAAACGTTTTCTAAAATAAGATTGGTTTTGTTAATCTCTTCTCTCTGAAAAATCACAATCATTGCGTTGGTATCAACTGTAACAAAATAAAAACCACCAGCATCACACTCACTACATTCGGTAGTTAAGTGGTGCATTGTTCCTTTGAAGTTTGTTGTTATTGTATTGCGAAAAGGTATCGGTTCGGGGTTTTTTAAATGCACAGAATTTGGTTTATATTGTTTTAAATTTAGTGAGAAATAATCGCCCGGTAATGCTTCAACTTTGAATGTAAATCTTTTTTCATAACCATTAACTCTTATATGTTCTCTGGCAAATTTGCATGACTGATCCATTGCAACCCAGTCTATATCATTTAGATATATCAGGACATTCTGTTCCGGGTTTTGTTTTGCTAATGCATCAATAGTATTTGCCAGGATTGCGTACCTGTGCTGATTAGAAGAGTAACCACAGTCTGAACATTTGCAGCTCCTCGCATGGATATCTTTCTGTTCCAGAGGAACAGAAGCGTTGTCTCTTTTTGGAAACTGATAAACCTGCGTAGGATTTCCGGCCCCTAACTCTATATGGATATAGGTTTCCAGTTTTGTTTCAGTTACACTTTTGTTTAAATAAGTGCCTGGCTCTGTTGGTTTTGAACTATTTGCATAATTATTAATAGTGCCTTGTTTGTCTGTCCAGCTAATATCCATATGAGTGTCATCCTTTGCTAATGTTTTTCATTTAGAAAACACAGCAGCTATATAGTTCAAAACACTCAGGTTATCCGGACAAACAAGATTCAAATAGTTATAAATGAAATCAATTGAAAATCACCGCATACACTTTTACGTGTATCTGTGTTCATTTTATCTCCTGTTTTGGAATATTGGCAGACTTTAGGGTACCACATCACATCATTCATGCGCCCACTCAAATCTCTGTTTTAAATCATTACAAAATTCAGGTTTTAATATTTTTTTATATTGCAATCGCCCAACAACAATGCCTGGCGCTATACCAACAGATTTTGCAAAAGAGATAATTGATGCTTTATTCAATCTCTGTTTAGCTATAAAGTCAGAAAATTTTTGCGCTGGAATTAACATCTCTTCAGAAAAACAGTTAGCCTGACGTTCTTTATCACTATCTGATCCGTTAGAATCTTCCAGAAACAGTTGTTTTTTTCCATGCAGCAAAATATGTCCGGCTTCATGAAAAAAGGTAAACCAGAGTTGATCATCCGTTTTATAGCGAAGACTTAGCTGGATGATGGCTTTATTTTTATTTATCCATCGTGTAGCGCCACTCACACCTGTTTTTGGAAGTGCGGGCACAAAAACAACTGCAACCCCGGCATCAGCACAAATATCCTGCATGTCCGGTACAAAGTGTTCAGGCGTTTTGGTGGTTAAGCCTCTAATCTGATTAAGAGCTTCTCTAAATTTATCTTTATCATATGGTTCACAAGCAATATTTGTAGCCTCTAACTCTCCCTGACGTAACCATGCAGATACAGCCTCAGGAAAGATTTCATGTGTTTTAGTCTGTCGATAAGCAATGTTAAGATTTGGCCACATTTCATTCCATTGCTCAACGCTGGCAATACCAAAAAAGCGCAGGACTCTGACTAACTGTTCTTTTTTGTCTTTAATTTTTTCAAGCCAGCCCAGCTTTGCCATTGTATTCACAGGAATGCGCTTAAGCCAGTCCAGGTCTCTTGCTAACTTCTTTGCTTCAGTCTGGCGTGCTAAAATTTCCTGATAATTAGACTCAAGATTCAGCCAGTATCTGACAGGCATTCCCAATGCTCTTTCAAACTTTATGGCCGTTTCAGGCGTAATGATTGATTTAGCCTTCAGTATTGAAATTATATGCTTTGAAGTAATACCGGTACGCCTCTCCAGCTCTTTCAGGGTCATCCCTCTAAGCATTAATTCGTCATTGAGAATTTCACCAGGAGAGATAGCATAATCAGGTTGAAATTCATTTTGTCTGTTAACCATGAGTATCCTCCACCCTTGTGATTTCTATTGCTGTAATCTGAGATTTGTTATATGTATTCTCTGAGATTTACAGACATAACGGATACATTGATCTTGTGATACTTTTCCTGTTTTATTATTTCCCATCCCAGTTTTTTGTAAAATTGAGATTGATTTTCTGTGAACAAATATAACACGCTTAAGCCTTTCTTTTTGGCTTCATTCATTACTGCAGTTATTATAAATTTACCCAACCCTTTCCCCCTGCGTTCAGGCTTGACAAATACATTAGCAAGCCATGGTGAAAGACTGGTATTTGTGGTCATATCTTGCTTTAAAATCGAGGCACTTCCAATAACTTCCTGTTCATCAATCAGAACCCAGGTATCCGGAACTGTATCTTCAGATAAAGAATCCTGCAGATCACGAATGAAATCATTGATGGTACTCCCTGGGTACAAACTATGCCATTCATTGTAGTGCCAGGCAGCAATCTCATTTAAGTACTGCTGATACTTATTTAACTTTTCTACTTTCATAGATTAAATCCGATAATAGAGTTACTTACCAGGCTGCGGAAGAACAGATAATAACCATCGCCTTTTGTTAAGGTATATATAATAGCATTCTGCGTATTTATCAGGTGATCAAATATAACAAATCTGATTTAAAAATCCGGGCTAACATTAAGATTGTTGATTATCCCGGGTAAGTTGCCTGTCTTTTATACACAAATTTCCAACAAAAAT
>JAPORK010000493.1 GCA_026710285.1 Endozoicomonadaceae bacterium
TGCCATTGTTGTCTGCAATAAAGATTTTAAAGTCAGGAACTATCAGCAATATGGCTCCTTTTGTAAAGCCGTTATAAATAGCTTCATGGAGAGGAGTATTGCCATGTTCATTTTGAATATTAACATCTGCTCCTTCATTAATTAGCTGATTGATAGCGATCAGGTTGCGCTGCTGAACAGCAACAAACAGATCACCAGCAAATGCAGATATGCTGAAAGCTGGTAGCAAAAATAGCAACCACCGGCTTAAGGTTTTTTTAGTTTTATCGGAAAACATATTGCTAAAACAGAGCTGTAAGCAATTGATAAAACGTTTTTTTGCTGGAAATACATATGTAAACATAAACACAACTTCAATGGTATTAGCTTTTCTTGCTCTTGTTAAAATTCATACAGCCAGAAAAGATAGTTGAATTATTTTAAATGTGTTGTATTTTTTTACATTTTTTAGTTAATATAGCTGAAGTATCAACTGATCCAGGACTTGCGCATTCCACTAATAACCATACTGGATTAGACTTATCATAAAGTATTGTTATTAACAGATTATAAAAAATTAAACCCTGGCGTTTTGGAGTTGAACAGGTATCATTGAATTATTCACTGCAACGTGACTTTTACAAATTGCTTCACAGATGTTCTTCATCTGTGAAGGTTAACAACGGTCGATTTGTCTTTCAATATTAGCCTCTCGTTCTTTTTGTATTATTCAATGATGAATGTACTGTATTATATAACATTGTGATACTTGCGCCTATATTCAGAATACACTCCGTGTAAAGCTTATTTTCGCTTAGATATTGACACTTATACGCATGTACCTTTAACAAATTGTTTAAAGTTTGTTCAACTTTTCCCGGTGTTGTGTTCAAAAAAGTACAGACCCCTCCATTTACCGGAGCTCTGGTATCAGCATTACTACATTTATATGGAGATAATTTACTCTTTTTGAAAAAATTGGCTATTTGATTATTTGAAGGTACGGTAATATGTTTACAACCTCCGTCTGCTGCTGTTATATCACAGGAAGGTATTTTATAAAATTGTTGAGGTCCAAAACTGGTACAGGTAGCTCCGGTATCACATGACATTGTCGATTTATATCCAATACAAGTACTACCAGTAGAGCAATTCATGATCGATTCATATCCAATACAAGTACTAACAGTCTTGCAAGAAATTTGTGTTTTATAACTTGTACACCTATTTCCGAGACTACAAGTAACGTCTGCAAAAATATTATTACATAGCGTATATAATGAAAAAACAGCCAGTAAAAATATTATTTTTATTTTATTCATTTAGTTACTTCCTTTATTTGATTTAGTTTTAATATATAGTTCATTGCTTTTGAAACATAATCAAACCTCTTATTTGAGTAGCTAAAAAAACGCAAATGCCTCAAAACAGTGTACAAATACACAACCCCGTAAAAAGTCACTTTTTGAAGCATGTACAAGTATAGTTGACAAGTAATTATTGTTTAAGTTGCCTGCTACAAAAAGCAGTTGAGGTGGTAAGTAATAAATAGGTCAATTTACATCAGGAAGGCGACGTTATCAATGCCGATGTAATCGTTACTTTTAACCCTGAATATTTTTCTGGTTTTTGTGTACTCTTAAAATCTCTAAAAACAGATCTGCTTTGGGAAAGTCTGCTTCACAATCCAGGGAAGTTGATATTTTTTACCAACAAAGGATATGAGTAATCATTAAATTAACTCCTGCTTAGCGTTTTTAACTAAGCAATAAAAGCAAAGATTTTTATTATTCAATTAAAAACCTTACATTGATGTTAAATTCACTAAAAACTGATCATATATTCATTTAACCTGGAAAGACCGGATTAGACTTATGATAAAGTATTGTTATTAACAGATTATAAAAGACTAAAACCAACTATTTTGAAGTTGAACAGGTATAATTGAATTATTCAATGCAATGCAGCTTTTCCAAATTGCTTCGCAGATGTTCTTCATCTGTGAAGGTTAATAGCAGTCGATTTATCTTTCAAAATTAGCCTTTTGTTCTTTTTGTATAAATACGATGATGAGTGTACTGCATTATATAAAATTGCGACACTTATGCCCATATTCAGGATACACTCCGTGTTAAGCTTATGTTCGTTTAGATATTGACACTCATATGCATGTATCTTTAACAGATTGTTTAAAGTTTGTTCAACTTTTCCTGGTGTTGCGTTCAAAAAAACACAGAATCCTCCATTTACTGGAGCTCTAATATCAGCATTGCTACATTCATATGGAAATATTGATTTAGCCTTTTTAAAAAATTCAACTATTTGACTATTTAAAGGTACAGGAAAATTTTTGCAACCTCCTGGTGATGATGCATCACAGTGAGGTTTTTGAGGTCCAAAATTGGTGCAAGTAGCCCCGGTATCACATGACATTTGCGATTGATATCCAATACAAGTACTACCAGTATCGCAAGACATTGTTGTTTTATAACCTATACATTTGCCTCCGGTCTGACAATTAACGTTTGCAAAAATATTATTACATAGCGTATACAATGAAAAAACAGCCAGTAGAAATATTATTTTTATTTTATTCATTTGGTTATTTCCTTTATTTAATTTAGTTTTAACATATAGTTTATTGTTTTTGAAACAGAATAAAACCTGTTGCTTGAGTGGCTAAAAAAACGCTAATATCTCAAAACTGTGTACAAACACATAATTCTGTAAAAAAGTCACTTTTTGATGCATATGCAAGTATATTGACAAGTGACTCTTGCTGAAGTTTCCTGCTGCTACAAAAAAACAGTTGAGGTGGCAGGTAATAAAGAGGTCAATTTACATAAGACATGTGACGTTATTAATGCTGATGTAATCGTTACTTTTAACCTTGAATATTTTTCTGGTCTTTGTGCACTCTTAAAATCTTTAAAAACAGATCTGCTTTGGGAAAGTCTGCTTCACAATCCAGGGAAGTACCAATAAAGGATATGAGCAATCATTAAATTAACTCCTGCTCAGCGTTTTTAACTAAGCAATAAAAGCAAGGATTTTTATTATTCAATTAAAAACTTTTCATTGATGTTAAATTCACTAAAAAGTGACAATATATTCATTTAACCTGGAAATACCGGATTAGACTTATCATAAAGTATTGTTATTAACAGATTATAAAAGACTAAAACCCAGTGTTTTGAAGTTGAACAGGTATAACTGAATTATTCGCTACAACGCAGCTTTTCCAAATTGCTTCACAAGTGCTCTTCATCTGTGAAGGTTAATAACAGTCGATTTATCTTGCAAAATTAGTTTTTTGTTCTTTTTGTATTATACAATGATGAATGTACTGCATTATATAAAATTGTGACACTTGTATTCATATTGAGGGTACACGCCGTGAAAACCTTATTTTCGCTTAGATAGTTACATTTATACGCATTTGTCTTTAACAGATTATTTATAATTCGCTCAACTTTTTCCGGTGATGAGTTCCAAAAAACACATCCCCCCCCATTTACCGGAGCTCTAACATTAGCATTGGTACATTCATATGGATATATTGATTTAACCTTTTTGAAAAATTCAACTATTTGACTATTTGAAGGCATAGGTAAACGTTTGCAGCATCCTGGTGCTGATATGTCACAGTAAGGTTTTTGAGGTCCAAAATTGGTGCAGGTAGCCCCGGAACTACATGACATGTTCGATTCAGATCCAATACAGTTACTACCACTATCGCAATACATTGTTGTTTTATAACCCATACATGTGTCTCCGGCCTGACAATTAACGTTTGCAAAAATATTATTACATAGCGTATACAATGAAAAAGCAGCCAGTAGAAATATTATTTTTATTTTATTCATTTGGTTATTTCCTTTATTTAATTTAGTTTGAAAATACAGTTTATCGTTTTTGAAATACAATAAAATCTATTGTTTTGAGTGGTTAAAAAAATGCTAATGCCTCAAAACTGTGTACAAACACATAACTCCGTAACAAGTCATGTTTTGATGCATACACAAAAATTTTGACAAGTGGCTCTTGCTGAAGTTTCCTGTTACTACAAAAAACAGTTGAGGTGGTAAGTAATAAACAGATTAAATTTACATCAGGCAGACAACGTTATCACTGCCGATGTAATCGTTACTTTTAACCTGGCTATCTATATACCATGTCTGCAGACCCGGAGTAAAAGAACAAGCTACCCGAGTGATCCTGAATTGTTCCGGAATACAAGACACGGTAGGAGAGTTTTAAGTCAGCATTAATACATTGATCGAAATCTTAGTGATGACTCATTATAAATTAGCTTGTGTGAAAATATTTTTAAACAGTCTCCTCTGTTGCTGTATTCAGTTTATCAAGCAACTGATTTACCCTGTCATTCCATGACTGATATTCCTGTTTGAGTGTTGTTTGCTCTTTTTCCAGTTGAGCATTAATATTGCGCAGTTCGTTTACTTCATGTTCTGAATGGTGCTTTATCTCTTCCAGAGATGCAACTTCTTGTTGGAGTGTTTTTTTCTCATCTTCTAATTTATTGAAAAGATTGCGTAGCTGTGTAATCTCTTGTTCAGATTGATTTTGTTTTTCTCGTAACTCTTCATTCTCCATATGATAAATGCTAATAGTTTCAATGGCATTTTGTATTTTTTCTTCCAGTTGTATTAGTGCTTCTGTTGACATGAGTTGCCTCTCATTGTTTTCCTGACCGTCAATAAAGGGGTATGTTTTTGTTCATTATAATAGCAGCTTGCTTATTCTGCACAATTAATATCCATACCACACAATTTAAGTTATCCAGATATGTCAGAGGCTTTCAGATGCAACGCTGATTTCAAAATAAAAAAACATAAACCTTTTGTACATCATAGGTTTGTTTATTTTCAGAAGCAGTTAATTAATGCCAATACAGGTTGTGTAAAGTTTGTTCTCAGAAAGGCAGCATTAACCAGGCTATGCTGATTATGAATTAAGATCACCTGTACAGAAGTAATTTAACCATAAATGAACTTATGCAGAAATAGCTCATCCTATGTTATCATAGTAAGTTTCAATTATAACTATCTACTGGCAAAAGCTAATATCGTGAGGTAATTTAAATTTATGAGCTCAGTTGTATGTAATGTGAATAAATCAATGGATATTGTTGTTGATGCGCTTGAGGAGATGAAAGCACAGAATATTGTTAAAATTAATGTTCAGCAATTGAGCAATGTTACGGATCTTATCTTAATTGCAACAGGAACATCTAATCGCCATATTCGTTCATTGGCTGATAATGTTGTTAAACGCTGCAAGGAGCAGGGTATTTCTCTGCTTGGAATTGAAGGACAGGACAATTCCGACTGGGTGCTGGTTGATCTTGGAGATATTGTTGTTCATATCATGTCATCTGCATCACGTGAATTTTATGACCTCGAAGGTATGTGGAAAGTAATGGCAGATACAGAGATTGCATCCTGATGCGTATCCGGCTGATTACTGTTGGTATGAAGATGCCGGCATGGATAACTGAAGGCTATCACTCTTATACTTCGCGCTTACCACATGACTTTATCGTTTCATTACATGAAATTCCTCTTAATAAACGTAGTAAAAATGCTAACATAAAAAAGTTACAGGAAAAAGAAGGTCAGCAGATGCTTTCAGCTATTGGAAAAAATGATCATGTGGTGTCTTTGGAAGTTCGTGGTAATGCATGGTCAACGGAACAGCTGGTCTCTCAGTTGCGGAACTGGCGGCAAACGGGTGATAATATCAGTCTTTTAGTGGGGGGACCTGAAGGTATGCTTCCGTTTGTTTCTGCAAAGGCGCATCAGAGCTGGTCACTATCACCACTGACACTGCCACACCCAATGGTAAGATTAATCATTGCTGAACAAATTTATCGGGCATGGAGTATTATAAATAACCACCCTTATCATCGTTAATTGCTACTCATGGCAGAAGAAACATTTAAAAGCTTCAACAGCGAGTCATCACTTATAGACCAGCGTCTCAAAATTGCCATTTTCACTGCATTGCTGTTGGTCTTTGGTCTGCTTATCAGAATGTACTGCCTGCAGATCGTAGAATATAAAAAATTTACAACATTATCAAATGATAATCGTATTCTGATTCAACCGGTTCCACCTTTGCGCGGACGCATTTATGATGATTCCGGTCATTTAATTGCAACAAATACGCCGGGCTATACGCTGTCAATTGTTCCTGAGAGAGTCCCCTCTCTTGAAGAGACGCTAAATTTTTTAAAAAAAATTATTACAATTTCTGCTGATGATCTGAAATATTTTCACCGGATGCTGAAACAACGCCCCCCTTTTGAATCTATACCATTGAAATATCGTCTGACACAGCAGGAAATGGCCCGTATTGCTGTCGATCAGTATCGTTTACCCGGTGTTGAAATTCAGGCACAGTTTATTCGTTATTATCCTTATAATAATTTGTTCAGCAGCGTGGTAGGTTATGTAGGACGTATTAACGATCAGGAACAAAAAAAACTGGATCCATCTCTTTACAGAGGAACCCATATTATAGGAAAAACCGGAATAGAGTATTATTATGAAAATGTACTGTTAGGAAAGGTTGGGTATCGTGAGGCAGAAACAGATGTGCGGGGACGTGTAAGACGCATACTGAAAGAAGAACATCCTGTAAAAGGTAGGGATCTGCATTTATATATTAATCTTGAACTGCAAAAAGCTGTGTTTGAGGCTATGAAGGGGCAGCAGGGAGCAGTTGTTGCTATCGATCCTAATACAGGAGGTATTCTGGCAATGGTCAGCACCCCAACATTTAACCCTAATCTTTTTGTTACCGGTATCAGTTATAAAGAATACAATGCATTAAATAACGACCCGGCTCGTCCATTATTTAATCGCACAACACTGGGGGAATATCCGCCAGCCTCAACTATAAAACCAATTATGGCATTAGCTGCGCTGGATTCACAAAAAGTAACCTCAGAATGGACTATTTTCGACCCTGGTTATTATCAGTTGCCGGGCTTTAAACATAAATATCGTAACTGGAAGAAAGATGGTCAGGGCTCAATTAACTTATACAAAGCCATTGTTAAGTCTAATGACACTTATTTTTATAACATTGCTGTAAAGCTGGGTATTGATAATATTCACAAATATACATCTATGTTTGGTTATGGAGTACGACCTGATATAGATTTTTTCCCTGTCAGAGGCGGCTTAATGCCTTCCCCGCTTTGGAAAAAAAATGTCTATCATAAGCCATGGTACCCAGGAGAAACTGTTATTTCAGGAATTGGACAGGGATATATGCAGGTTACCCCGTTACAGATGGCAGCAGCCGTTGCTATTATAGCAAATAAAGGCAAATCAGTTACACCGCGTATTGCAAGACCTGACGCTGATACGCCTCCTGTTAAACCTGCCATTACAATTAGTTCAGAAAAAAAGTGGCAACCGATCATAAAAGCAATGCAAGATGCAATGAGTATACAGGGAACAGGATGGCGTATGGGGACAAACAATTTTACTGTAGCGGGAAAAACAGGAACTGCACAGGTTATCAATATTCCTCAGGGAGAACGTTATAATCCTAAAAAGCTCAAACAGTATGAGCTGGATCACGGTTTATTTATCGGTTTTTCTCCGGTACAAAAACCACAAATTGCAATCGCTGTTGTCGCTGAAAATCAATCTAAAGTAGCTGTTGCTATTGCACGGAAAATTTTTCAGGCATACTTTGATCAACAGGGAAAGCGTGCCGCTTCTGTAACACAAAAAAACAGCGCTGAAAACAATTTTTCCTCTGCTACCAAATCATCAGTACAGGAAAAGCAATGATACCTAAAATATTTACACGCCCGATTGCCGGTTATAATAATGTATTGAAAAACAACTTTTTATCTCGTCGTTTTCATATAGATCCGATACTTTTTTTTACGCTGGTGGGTGTTTGTATAATTGGTCTGTTTATACTTTATAGTGCAAGCGGTCGTAATATGCATCTTGTCAGTCGTCAGGCGATCTATATGGGAGTTGGTCTGGTCTGTACGCTGTTGCTTGCTCAGATTAAACCGGTCAAATTACAAGACTGGATGCCTTTTCTATATGTTGCTGGAATCATCCTGTTGCTAATTGTTCTTGTTGCAGGTAAAGGTGCTAAAGGAGCAACTCGCTGGATTGCACTGCCTGGTTTCAGGTTTCAGCCATCAGAGCTGTTAAAGCTTGTAGTCCCTCTGGCAATAGCCGCTTATCTGAATAAATATCCGTTACCGTGTGGCAATAAGCAAATATTTGTTGCGTTACTTTTTATCGGTATTCCGGTTATTCTGGTTGCAAAACAGCCTGACCTGGGCACTGCGATACTAATTGCTTTTTCAGGCATGATTATCCTTTTTATGGCAGGCTTTCGTATGCGCTACATTGTTATTCTTTTTCTGCTTGCTATTCCCACCTGCTGGATTATGTGGCATTTTATAATGCATGATTATCAAAAACAGCGGGTATTAACCTTTATCAACCCTGAACGTGATCCGTTAAAAGCGGGATGGCATATTATTCAGTCAAAAATAGCCATTGGTTCCGGGGGTATTTTTGGTAAAGGGTATTTGCAGGGATCTCAATCTCACCTCAATTTTTTACCTGAAGGTCACACTGACTTTATCTTTGCTGTGCTGGCTGAAGAGTTTGGGTTAATTGGCGTCTGTGTGTTATTGCTAATCTATACATTGCTTATAGGGAGAGGTGTTTATATAGCGATGACAAGCAGTTCAGTTTTTTCACGTCTTGCAGCCGGAGGAATTGTATTAACGTTTTCTTTCTATATAATCATTAATATAGGCATGGTAAGCGGGCTACTGCCTGTTGTAGGTGTTCCTCTCCCGTTAATAAGCAGAGGGGGAACCTCAATTGTTAGCCTGATGGCAGGATTCGGTGTATTAATGTCGATTCATACACATAAACTTTTAATTTCAAAGTAATTGAAAGCCAAAAGTATTTATCTGACACGCCGTAAAACTCCGTCCTTCAGGGCGGAGATATAAGGCAGGTTTTTTTAGTTTCTGTTGACATTTTTGCCTGAAACAATTAAAATCCAGTCGCT
>JAPORK010000516.1 GCA_026710285.1 Endozoicomonadaceae bacterium
AACCCAACCCAAATTATTAATAACCATTGATGAGTATCAATATTCCGGTAAGCACTATTCAATGTTGAAGAAAATAAGCCAGCTGATAACGACACTGACTTCACTGTTATCTGTGGTTATAGTACCCTTTAGGGAGGAAAAGCTAAATTCAGACTTTATAATAAAAGCAGATAAGAAAATAGTCCTTTGGGAACAGTTTATCCAGCCTGATAAATCTGATCCTGTTTTTTCTTTAGTTCCACTTCCCTTTAACCATCCGCTCTATATTCTCTACTCGTCAGGCACAACCGGTATACCAAAATGTATTATTCATGGTCATGGCGGCTCACTCATTCAACATTTGAAAGAACATCAGTTGCATACCGATATTGATGAAAATGATCGTGTTTTTTATTTTACCACTTGCGGATGGATGATGTGGAACTGGCTGGTAAGTGTACTGGCTTCAGGTGCCTGTGCTGTATTGTATGAAGGTGCTCCCTTTTATCATCAACCGGGTCAATTGTGGAGTGTAATCGAAAAAGAAAAAGTGACGGTATTCGGCACCAGTGCCAGATATATTTCAGCACTTGCACATGTACACTATTATCCTGCTGAGCATCATGATTTAAAAGCATTAAATACACTGCTGTCAACAGGTTCTCCTCTGCTCCCTGAAGATTTCGATTTTGTCTATCAACATATAAAAAGCGATATACGCCTCTCCTCTGTTTCAGGTGGTACAGATATTGTTTCCTGCTTTGTACTTGGTAGTCCGGTACTGCCTGTTTACCGGGGAGAAATTCAGTGCAGGGGACTGGGAATGGATGTTCAGTTTGTGGATCAAAATGGCAATGATTGCATAGATAAAAAAGGTGAGCTGGTATGCAGGCAGAGTTTTCCTTCTATGCCGGTTGGCTTTTTCAATGATGATGACGGTCAGAAATATCACAACGCTTATTTTTCCCGTTTTAAAAACATATGGGTACACGGGGATTATGGTGAACTAACTTCCAGATGAACGGTAATTATTTATGGAAGGTCTGATACAACACTGAACCCCGGAGGTGTGCGCATTGGTACAGCAGAGATTTATCGCCAGGTAGAAAAGATTACAGTTGTTAAAGAAGCACTGGTAACTGCTCAAAAATGGCATAATGATGAAAGAGTTATTTTATTTGTTATTTTAAACGAACATCTGAAACTTGATCAGCAACTGATAAAAGAAATTAAACAGACCATCAAATTAAATGCTTCTCCGCGGCATGTCCCTGCAAAAATCGTTCAGGTCGATGATTTTCCAAGAACACAAAACGATAAAATAAGCGAAATCGCCGTTAAAGCCACTATTCATAATGAAATACCTGAGAATGTCTCTGCACTTAAAAATCCGGAAGTACTTAAAGTATTCAAAAATATAGTATAATATGATCGGGTAAATGCAGTTATCGGTATTAATCTGCAATAGTATCAACTAATATTTTTCATTTTTTTATGCATAAAAAGATCAACTTGTTTATTGCGGAAAAACCAGAACTGGCCAAAGCCATTGTTGCTGTTTTAGGAAAAGGGCAACGTAAAGAGGGCTATATTGCTTGTGAACATAATATAGTCACATGGTGTTTCGGACATATGCTGGCTCTGTATGATCCTGAAGACTATAACAAACAACATAAACGCTGGAATATAAGCCACCTACCCCTGGTGTATATTCCCTGGCGTAAAAAAGTACCTCATGATAAAAAACGTCAGGTATCCATTATAAAAACATTGCTTGATCAGGCTGAAACAGTGGTGCATGCCGGTGACCCTGATGAAGAAGGTCAGCTACTGGTAGATGAATTATTACAGCATCTGAAGTGCAAAGTCCCGGTAAAACGGTTACTTATCAATGATAATAATCCACAAGTGATAAAAAAAGCACTCAATAACATGAAAGATAACAGCCATTTTTCCGGACTGTCTAGTCGGGCTGAAGCACGCAGTGTCGCCGATCAGTTATATGGTTATAATATGACCCGTTTATACACACTAGCCGCCAGACAAAAGGGTTATCAACATTTACTCACTGTCGGACGGGTACAAACTCCCATTTTAGGATTAGTTGTCCGACGCGATCAGCTTAACGCAACACATAAAAAAACCTTATTTTATGTGGTCAAAGGCACTTTTATTTTTAATGATACAAAGGTTGAAGCCAGATACTGTACACAGGAAGCTGATCTGACAGATGATAAAAAACGACTTACAGAGAAAGGTTTTGCAGAAAAAATAGCGGCTCTGATTACTAATAAACCGGCTGTTGTAATTAAAAGTGAAACCCGGGAAAAAAAACAATCTGCACCTTTACCTTATAATCTTCTTAAATTACAAGCGGATGCCAGCCGTAAATTTAACATTAAACCTGATCAGGTGTTGAAGATAACACAATCTCTGCGGGAAAAACATAAACTGATCACCTATAACCGTTCTGATTGTGAATACCTTTCGGATGAACAACATGAAGATGCACCAGCTGTACTCAATGCGATAGCAGGTACTGCAAACGTATTATCCGGTCCAGCTAGCGCAGCCAATCCAAACTTTAAGAGCAGGGCTTTTAATTCAAAGAAAGTGGGTGCTCACCATGGCATTGTACCTACGCAAACCACAGGTAACTTTTCCCGTCTGACAGATCAGGAACAGAAAATTTATCTGTTGATTGCCCGTGCCTACATAGCTCAATTTTTCCCACTGTATGTTTATAAAGAAACAGTCCTTGAAATTCACTGTGAAAAACATCCGCTAACAGGAACACCACTACTTTTTACAGTAACTGGACGTATCATGTTATCACCCGGATGGTTGACACTGTACAGAAACGATAAAGGTAATACGGAACTGCCAATCATTTCTCAGGCAGCTGATTTCAGCAATGTCAGGAAAACAATGCAGGGTATATGCCAAAAAGGACAAGCTATTGAACAGGAAACACAGCCCCCACCACTTTATACAATGTCCACTTTGCTCAAAGATTTAACGCGTATTTCTAAGTATGTTGAGGATCCAATTATACGCCAGTTACTACGGGAAAAAGATAAAGATAAGGCAGGAGAGTATGGAGGAATAGGTACTCCGGCTACCCGTTCTGCCATTATACATAACCTGTTTGAACGGCAGTTTTTACAGGAAAAAGGCAAAAAAATCATTTCAACAACACTGGGAAAAGAATTTTTTAACCTGCTGCCTGAGGTAGCAACGCGCCCTGATATGACAGCAAAATGGCATGCACAGCAAAAAGAAATTGAAACAGGTGAGCTTACCGTAAAGACCTTTATTAATCAGCTGGTTAGTTATCTGTCTGAGGAAATTGAACGCATTAAAACAGAGGGACTTAATATAGAAATAACCGGAGAGCGCTGTCCAGGTTGTCAACGTGGGGTACTGACTCGCAGAAAAGGTAAAAATGGTTTTTTCATGGGCTGTAGCAGATACCCTGAATGTAAAGCAACTTATCCCTGCTCCGGTAAAAAACAGCAGCGAATTACTCCAACCATGCAGCACTAATTTTTAACACCGGATTTACTTTATAATCTGTTCTGTTAAAAAAAGCGTTACCAATATTGATAACGCCTTAAAGCAACTCAAAATCACGTTTATTTACGAGAGAGAAAAATAAAAAATGTCTGTATGTATACAGTAGTTAATCTCATGGAACGCATCAAAAATAAATAGCATTTAATCTGTCCAGGTTATTCTTAACACGTTCCAAGATAAGTTTTCTTTACTTAATCATGCAATTATTTATTGCCTATGATTCAGAAACTTTAGAGAACTGTTTATCTAATGATATGGCTGCTAAAATCCATATACAAATAATAACAAACAGAAAAACACCAATATAGGGAGCCATAGCAGCTATATTACCCAGTACCAGGATTAGCAGCTGCTGTATAAGTGCACCACCTGATTTACCCAGTCTCGCTCCAACTACATCGATGGCAGCCTTACCTTTAACTTTCTGTTCCTGATCAAGAGGAATGTAAGCCATTTCTTTGGTAGGATCAAAAAGAGAATATTTAGCAGACTTACTCATAATATTTTGTGCCATACCAAATATAACAGCAAGCATCAGAGGTGTTGTTCCAAAAAATGCAACAAAACCTTCCAGCTGATTGCTAAACAGCATAAAGAAGAAAAAGGCTGCGCCGGTAATTAACAATACAACCGGTGTGATTAAAGCAGCTATTTTCCAACCCAGCTTTCTCACTACATTCCCTGTAACAAAGAACATCATAAGAATAGTTGCTATTGCTGTAATTCTGGAAAAATTACCCATGAATGTACTATAAGCATTTGGATCAGGGTATTGTAGTTTCAGCTGACTTTTCCAGGTAACCTCAACTAAATTAATGCACATTCCATAACCGATAACCAGCAGAGCAATGCATCCCATATATTTGGATCTTACCAGATACATCAGACTGTCTTTCATGCTCATTTTGGGTTTTTGTTTTTTCATTTTTGACTGTTCAGATGAATCATAAAAACGCTGATCAGTCAAAACATAACGGTTAATCCACCAGTAGATAGCAAGAATGGCGATACCTGAAAGTACCACAATAAACATCAGCCAGTTTAAAGAGGTTTGCCATGGATCACCTGATGAAATGGTTCTTCTCAAATCAGATGCCCAGATAATGAATGTTCCTGCAAGAATGAGTGAAAAGTTAGCACCCAACCCAAACAGATTATAGAATCTTTTTGATTCACTCACTTTGGTTATATCATTCGCAAAACCCCAGAAGAGGAGAGACAAACAAACACTTCCCCACAGTTCAGACATGATATAGAAAAGTGAGTAGGTCCAGTTTCTTAAAATTGCAATGAGCCCCTTAAAACCCGGAGGAAGTATTCCCTGCAACCAGTCGCAAAATGCGTTGGGATGAAGTGCTTCGCGGTTGGGATAGATTAAAATTGCAAAAACTGCAAAAAATGCAATAAAAGGTACCACTGTTGAGTAAAACAGCGCTGGTTTGCTTAGTACATTACTCATCTTTGAGTAGATAAACATAAACAGTATTGCTGCCGGAAGCACTCCCCACACTTTTAAGAATGGTATAGCTTCAGCACCAGAACCTGCTGCTGTAACGATCAGAGTATCTTTAGTATCCCGCAAAACTGTATAATTAAACAGAATAAAAAAGAAGAGAAAAAGCATTGGAATAAGCTTTTTTAATTCATAAGAATAAATAGGCCAGAAAAAGGAACGCATTTTTCCAAATTGTGGCTGATTATCTGGAAGGTTAGATTGTTTCATATTTGCCTGTGTCATATATTGAATACATCCATAACTACTGTTTTTTACTTTTCCTCATCCCGTTAATTCTTGAGAATAAAAAGCAAATGCTTCTTTAATTATTCCTTATTGTTTTTTAAAACAGCTTTACACCTTTTTAAGTTATTAATTTTAAAGTATTTTTATCTATTGCTCATTAGTAAAGTTCAAAAGATCAAACACTTCTGAAAATTAATACCTTAGTCTCATTTACTTTCCAGCCTGATCAAGATCATCTGCCGTATTGTAAAATTAAGAGCCAAGCATAAATGATACAAAAATAAATACGCCAGCGCTCTGCTTTTGCAAATCAAAAATTTTTCTGCTTAGTTTTGTACTCTATATCATGTATGTACAAATTCAGACAGTTTTTAAACGATATTAAGGATTACCAAGCCATTCTAACCTACTCTTCAAATTTTGCAACAGATATAATAAACTCTGCCTGTCATTGGTATAGATAACAAAGAATAAAAAATCGGATTAAGGTAATGAAAGATATTTTCAGATAAGCAATATAATATCAGACTTTTGACAATTTTCCCTTGATTGTCAGTAACATAAATTTTGTTAGTGGATATTTTTCTGTTTTGCTATCATTTTGTTGCGTGACCTGCTCCAAGGATGTTTTTTCTTTCTTTGATCTGAATGCGTTAACAAGGCATAGTTGCGTAATTCCACTTTCTCTTTGAAAGGATTTTAAGCGTTATTAATTTCCTCTATTTATTGGCTTTAAAGAGTTTAGTTGTTATGAGGAAGTTTATAAAGATCTTATTGAGCATTGCTCCATTTTAATAAAATCAAGAAAACACAAATATTCTTTTGCTTCACTTTTTCCCGAATAATCAGAGGAATTTAGAAAAAAATCCTGATCATTTTAACCCATCTATCTTAGGGGATTTGAAAAAAAGCAAGGAATCCTGTACCTCACCTGTCGACCACTCAGGAGAAAAGAGAAAAAAGGAGCATTTTTTTATCCCACTTTTTTCCAAATTCTTAGGGAAAACGGGAAAGAAGAAGCATTCTTCGGACTCATCTTCCAGTAAACCAGATGAACATCAAACCTATCTTCAATCATAAACATAGCTTTAATTGTCGCTACCTTCAGGACTTACAGGAACGTACACAAAATAGTTTGTACAACCCTTATCTCTCCATAAAATGACAGCAGTGCTTCTGACTCCGATTTCGCTGGCTTCGATTCCGCTCAACCAACGGGTTTGCGTTGGTTGCAGGTTTTTGCAGTGGCTGAGCGGAGTCGAAGGCGAACTGCCATAAAATTACATACTGCCCATGAACTTGCCTAAATTGTTTTGTGCACACTCCTCATTTATGCCAGCAAAACTCAACAAAAGATATAACAATAATACTAATCATGGGTACCCAGAAAACAAGATTAGTGGCTAAGGAGAGATCCATAAAAAATTTCCTCTGTCTGATGTAAGGTTGTCAGCCGCTGTTTTTTTGGATAAACTTTGTTATTCAATATATTCTGGTAGATTTAAAACTTATCAACAAACAGAATAACAGCACTAACATGTGCATTATTTTTTTAGCATTAACATTAAATAGTTTAAACAGAATAGCTTTAAACAATTCAAAATACTCATATTTTAAAGAAAAATAAATATTTATCAAGTTACAGATTGTATAACCTTTGGGACTTTCTTCTTAAAAAATATCAGAACTAACCATTTATTTTCAAAATAATCACTGATTTCAATATTTACTCGCTGATATTGTTAACCACTCTGGTCATCACCCGAAAATACTGGATTCACTTTTTTATAGGCACTGTTACTCAAGACTTATACAAAAAAAATCCAGTCCTTTGAGATTGTATGAATACCCCGGACACACATCTCGTTGTGTTATTTTTTGCCTACACGCACAGCAAGGACATCACAACAAGCACCATGTAGAATTGATGTTGAAGTTGAGCCAAGAATTAAAGCTAGACCATGACGCCCATGACTACCGACAACAATGAGATCAATTTCATTATTCTTAGCAATTCTATGCACTTCCTTCTCGGGTTTTCCATAAATAACATGCTTTTCTTCATCAGAGACTTGCATTTTTTCAGATAAAAATGAAAGTCTCTGCACAGCATGCTCAGTAATTTCTTTTTCAAAGCTGGTTGCATTGAGTGGAATATCACTCCCATAGGCAATATTAAGTGGTTCAATGACATGCACAATTGTCAGTTTTGCATTATTAAAGCTTGCTATTTCTTTCGCTTTTTCAAGTACAACTGTTGCTTCATCAGATAAATCAATAGCGACAAGAATATGTTTATAGATACCCATTATTTTCTCCTGAAAGGCTTTAATAATTTTATATAAAATTATATAATAATACTTACCTTATTAGCATGTATTATTTTTGGGACGACTTATATTATTTTAATTTTTTGCAACCAACAAAATAGAAATTAAAAGACATAGCAATTATTTTTACTATAAAGTCATTAGGATATTTTAAATATATACGCATAATATTTCAAGAGACAAAATTTATTCTGATAAATATAAAAGCCCCAAAAGTAAATTATAAATTTGATTTATAGCTAATATGACACAATCATAATGGCTGCTTCATAATCTTTTGCAGAAAGCAAAATGATCAGAAATAACACTGTTGATGGATAAATAAAATTAAACGCTGCAATTTATGCTTTAAGACGATACAGCTCATGAAAAACTGTCCGGAGTATTATTAGCATATTCACTAATAAATAATGGTGCTTTTGGTTCTTCAGGCAGATTAATTTCTTCAGGATAAATAACATCTGCCAAATAAAGCCCCCCCGGAGGAGCAGTGATACCTGCACACCTGCGATCTTCCGACAATAACACTTCCTGTGCCCATTCCGGTTTTTTTTCCCCCGCACCTATTTTGATCAACACACCGGCAATATTTCGTACCATGTGATGCAAAAAAGCATTAGCCTGTATATCAAGAATAACAAAACGATTTATTCGCTGCACCCGAAAATTGATGATTTTTCGGATAGCATGCTTTGCCTGACATTTAACTGTACGATAAGCGTTAAAATTATGTTTCCCGATTAAATAATCAGCCGCAATTTGCATGTTATTGGTATTAAGGGGTTTATGACACCAAGTGGTTTCACTTGCAAATAAAGCAGACCGAACAAGATGATTGTATATTATATAAATATAATTTCTTGAGATAGCTGAAAATCTTGCATCAAAACAGCTGGTTATCGGTTTAACCCAGTTAATAGTGATATCATTCGGTAAATAATGATTAGCGCCAAAGAGCCAGTTCAGCTCAGAACGCTTTGCATCAGAGTCAAAATGGATAATCTGCCGACTGGCATGGACACCCGCATCAGTTCTTCCTGCACACACTACCGATACTTTGTGACTGGCAATTCGGCTAAGCGCTTCTTCCACCATTTGCTGAATAGTCCGGTGGCTATTTTTTAGCCGTTGCCAACCATAATAGCCAGTCCCTTTATAACTAACACCCGCCACATAACGTAACTGATCTGAAGATCCTTTTTTATCCATATATCTGATTATTTGATGAAATATAAAAAAACAGAATCGCTGTAAAACTTACTGCAGATTATGAAAAATAAAAATATAGTTAATACAAGTTTATATTAGATGTCCAGAGAAAAATTTATCCAAATCCATCAGATAATGGCTGGAACAATATCCAGCCAGTTTAATTTTTTATGACTTTTTTGTATCAATATTACAACCTACTCCGGTCGCATATGGGGAAATAACAGAA
>JAPORK010000192.1 GCA_026710285.1 Endozoicomonadaceae bacterium
GAGTAATTATAATTAGTCGTTTTATTTAGTGTGTTTTTTTGTGGTAAATTTTGTAGTATTTCCCGAACAGAAGTCAGCCGATTTAATGAATTAAAAATATAATTCTGTCTGGTAATTACCGGTGCGCGGTTAAGACCTGATCCGCTTAGCGCTGTATCCCGGGGGCATAGTTGTAACCCGGATGAGCCTGTGCAGATCATGGAAACGAGATTGTCAAGTGCATCATAATGATAGTTAATGCGTGCATATTGATGTAAATCATTCTGTTGGATCAGTGTAGTGATATTGTTATCGGCATCATAATGGAAAGACCATGTCGACAATAATTTATCTGTAAGTTTATCATTGATAGTTAGCAGATGACCAAAATAATCATATTTAATTGTGCGTTCCATACCACTCCCATAGTGAAGTGTTTTAAGGCGGGAAAAGTCGTCGTAGGTTAACACAGATAAAGTATCAGAATCACCTTTGTAGTTGTGATAAGTGATTTTTTCTGTTCTTCCAATAGTATCATATGTTATTTGTATTTTATTATTAGCAATATCAGTCATACTCATAATGCGTCGGTTTTTATCATACTGCCAGTTCAGAATATAATTCGGATAACCATTTTCACCTGAATGAAAAAGTTGTCGTACAAGTCCATCAGTGTCATAAATAAAAGTAGTTTTACCCGTAATATCAGTACGCACTTTTACTAAAGTAGTGACCGGATCATACTGAAGTTGTAATTGTAACTCTCCATCGAGCCATTCGGTTACCGGTAAGCCGATTTTATTGTATTGTAAAGTAAGAATATGTCCTGTAGGGCTGGTGGTACTGACCAGTTTACCGTCAGCAGTATAAGTGAAGGTAGTTCGATGTCCATCCTCACCGGCTCTCCACATAAGATCACCGGCACTATTATATTCAGCTGAAGCTAACAGATAGCTACCACCAGAGGCAGGTCGTGCCCAGGACTGAATTTCATGTCCGTTCAGATCATAGACATTGTGTATTATATCACCGGCAGGATCCACAATATCTGTCATCTGTCCTATGGCGTTGTAATGTTTTTTTATAGTACGCCTCAAAGGATCTGTTGTGCTTATTTCCCGACCAAAACCATCATAGGTAATAGTGGTTACTTTTGCATTGGTCGTTTTAACAAGCTTATCAGTAGCGCTGCATAAAGCAGTGACAGAAGGTAATGGATGATCACCACCGGGGAATAGCAGCATTTTAACTGGCTGATATAATACATTAGCCAGCATAACAGAAACTATAGAGCGTTTGTGCTGACGACTTAACTGATAATTAATAACGCAGCGGTGAGCATCATCATATTGAGTAACAGAAATTTGTTTATCAGGAAGATAAAGCTTAATTACCCGACCCGAGTCATCATAATCCTGCATTGTAAGCAATGACTTTATTTTTCCTGATTGTTCAATAATATAACTGTATTGTGCAGCAATACGCCCAAAACGGTCATAAGCCGTTTTCTGTAATGGAATCCAGTGACCAGGATTTGGTTTTCCATTGTCAGTCATCGCTTCAGTAAAATGCATTAAAGGACGTCCGGCACCATCAAAAATAGTTTTTTGCTGTGGACCATTTATTGAGGTAATCAGCAGCTGATTTTGTTGTGGTGAAACAATATAGTGATAATATTTACTCACTGCAAAGTCAGTATCTTTAGCAATATCTGTCTGTATAAGTCGTCCCCAGTGATCATAGTAGTAACGGGTGATATTGCTTCCTGCTGAATCACTGCTTTGCAGGATTTGATTGGTAAACAGACTGGTAATAATCAGGGGAGACTGGCGCTGTTTCCCTGAACCAGTCTCAGAGATGACATAACTTATTTTTGTATGCTGTTTAGTATCATTACGGTAATAATAGTGCTTAATGACTGAATGCACTGCGGATGGTTGTTGTATACTTCCGGTTAAAGCAGTCTCTTTTAATAAACCGTAAGTAAAGGTATTTGCCGGATCCTGATAATAATAATTAACTTTAGTAAAATATTTTTTATCCGCCTGTTGTATCTGATGATCAATAACCAATCTGTATCCATGACCATTGTAGTTAATCATTTTACGGTAATAGTTATAAACAGTTACAGGAGGTGGTGATGATATCGCTGTTTTTGCCGGATAAGTGGTTATCGTTTCATTTAATGCAGTAAAAAGCCAACCAGCAGGAGTTACTGGACAAGCAGCATCTCCTTCTTCAGGACAGTAATGAATTTTAGTTAAACGACCGGCACTATCTGTATGCTGAACTATCCGTCCCCAATAATCATAATGCATTGTCTCGGTTGTTACGGCAGGGGTTGCAGCTGTATCACTCCAAATTTTGGCAACTATTTTTAATGGAAGACTGTAAGTGGCAGGTAGATTTTTAAAAGAAGTATGAGCACAACCATTCTTTATATCAGTATTACAAAAGAAAGTGTGTACCTGTGATAATTTTTTTTCGGTACGATCACTTATTTTTTGCTCATCAATCAATAGATGATATTTGTTATAAGTACGAATATTCCGGATAAGACCATTATCAGTTTGCGTCCGATAAGTGTAATTGGCTGGTGCTTCAAATAATATATCGGTAACATTATTGTGAATAGTTGATAATCCTGAATTAAAGGCAAGGTAGTTATGGTTATTGGTGCTAATTTGTGAATATTGATAATACACGCTCATGGGAGGTTGTCCTGCACCTGGATTAACCGTTTCTTCTGAAACAACACATGGATTAAAATTTAAAAATCGGACGGTACTATATGCTTTCATTGCATCAGTGCAATTATAAGTAAATAGCTTTTTCAATCCGGTTGGATAATCAACTTCTCTGATCAGATGCCCCAGATATTTAATATATATACCGGGTGCTCTGTTATCCTGCTTATCTGGTAATATGATACTACGTAAAATTCCTCTTTCTTTCTCAATAGAGACAATAGCCGGTTGTCCTGTACTCCCTCTGCTTATAACTGTAACATTATTTTTTGCATAGCGAATAATGATAAGGTTCTTCTGATCGTCTTTTATAAATTGTAATAAATGTGTCCCGGGCTTATAAAGAAAATGAACACTCCATCCATCCTGTTGTTCCAGTGCCACTTCATACCCATCGTGATTAAGAATTTCCCGCAGACCATTAGTATAAGTAATAGTGAAATGTGTTTTTTTATCACCTGAAATATAAATATCCTGAAGCTTATGATATAAAGGATACCACTGACCATTATCATGTTGTTGCAGATGAAAAGATTGTCCGGTAGAAGTAGTAAGCTGGTTGGTTTGAAAATTGAAATGTGTAAGGTTCCAGCTCCATCCGTATCCCAGTCCATCAGTATCTGTTGTTGCGATACTACTGTAACCGACTTCTAAATTGATATTTGGACCATGACCACTGTTACTTAACAGATTACCTGCTTTTGCATGAAAGCTTAAGATTCCGGTGCGTGGATCAGTTATAGCATCTGCAGTTTTTCTGAAATTAAAGGCATTAGACCAAAGATCTGTCCCCTGTACAGCAATCTGTGATAAATGCCTGGGGTGTTGATTTTTTTTACCTGAGCGTAATACATGGAGCAGCATATCCGGTATTTTTTGTTTTTCTCTGAATCTTCTTTTGTTATTTAAATAGTGATATTTTTGATATCCGAAAATAGAAGATTTTATTGCCTGAACCTGCTGTAGACAGAGCGATGTTAGCAGGAGTAATAAAAAAATAAAATAATATTTTATTTTTACTGGAAAAATTATCAGCATGAACATACCTGTAAAAATAATTAAAGTGAACTGTGTGTTTAAATATACAAAAAAAATAGGCGTTTTACCGATACTATGTAAATTATATTGTAAATAACAAAAGAAATCCGGGAAAAACTAATATACTCTGATCTGATGATTTAATTGTGAATAAATATGCTTTATGTATTTTTATTCTGTAGTAAATAATAGTTATGAAAAGGCGTTATTTATTATAAAGTATAAGCAATGATTTTCTGCTATCAGGAACGGTCTGACTGATCTTAATTACTCAAGCAGTAACAATAAATACATAGTTAACCTTTTTATAATTTGCAGCTATGTGCTCTCAGATAAATACATATAAGCAATAATTTTTGCTTCTGATACCGAAATAGAGGAACCAGGAGAATAATTTTCTTTTATCATTTCCAACGAGCCCTTTTCGAAGTTTATAGTACCATCCCTATTAAAAGTGTAGACGCCCCAGTTATCTGCTCCGATAAACTTTTCTACTATTGTTGTATGATGTCTTGTTTCAACTACAGCCATTCCTGGCTGTTTTAAAAAAGTATCAAATGCCAGATTATCAATATAATTTTCTTTTTTTAACATATGATAAGTATATTTTGTTCCAAACTGACGCAGTACTTTACTAAATGCCAATCTGTATCTGGAAGCCATTAAGTACAGTTGATATTCTTTTGCTCCCTCTATATCTTTCCAATAGCGTTCCTCCATTTTAAAACCCTTAGTGATTATTTCATCATTAAATTCATAAGCTTTTAATTTCAGTCGTAAAAATTTTCTCACATCCTGTAATTTTAAAGGTTTTTTAGTTATCCATGATACCAGACAAAGTGTTGCTACATCACATGTAATTAAATCATTTGTCTCTGATTTGAATGCTTTCCATACACGTTCAACATCATTATATTTATTCATATTTAACGTTTGACGTTTTTCATCAAGAAGGTCTTTTATCTGTTTTCTCAAAACCTCAAGAGGTAAGCCTTGGTGATAAGTAGTCTCCTCTGGATAAATAGCAGCTACTTTTAGCATATTTAAAATATTAAGTTCGTATTCATTACTCCTTGCCAGGGCTGTTGCAAAAAACAATCCTGCATCTACAGCTGCAGTAGTAATCATTGCTCCCATTTCTATGAATCCTTCTATAGATGCTGCCATATTTAATCCGTGATTAGCAGGAATGGCTGCTGCAATAACAGAAATACTCCCAATAGCTGCTGTTCCTGCTGCTACCGCTGATGCCAGCACAGTACCACCATAAAAGGCTGCACTCGCACCTAAAGTAGCCACTGTTAAGCCAGACGTAATAACTGCACCAGCAATATGTGCCCACTTCCCATGCAGAGCACTCAGCCCAAAAGTACTTAAATAGCTCATCCATTTAAAAATACAACCAGTCCATCGTGGTATATTTCCATCAGGATCAACATTCATTATTGGATTGTTACTGCCAAAGCTATAACCACTACCTGCCGGATCTTCACTAACAAAATAACGCTGTTCAGGATTATAGGTTCTGTGTCCATTGCCTAAAAATTGCCAACCAGTTGCAGGGTCTGTGAGTTCACCATCAAATCCATGTAATGTCTGTTGATACAGCGGTAAGTTGCTGATATTTTTACAATGAAAAACCATCCCGTAAGGACTATAAATATTGCGTTGGGTTAACTGATATTTTGCACTGGTTTTTTGTGCTTTAGTCAGTATACCGCTAATATCACCTTTATAATCACTTTCATTATATTGGCTGATAAGACCATCAGTGGTTTTTGCGACACCTAAAAAACCAGTGATATGGCTGTCTTGTCCGGCTGTACTGATTTTTTCATTAATCACTTCTGTGCCACGGTAAAAGAGATAACAGGTACCGAATTTACTATCTGTTTTTACTTCACGTCCACTACTGTCGTAAAAATAATGGCTATGTTGACCATTGGTTTTAGTCACCTGCACTATCTGATTAAAAGCATTGTAGTAAATATAGTTTCCTTCTCCGTCTGTGGTCATATTTCCAGTTATATCATAACTGAAACGGTGTGTAATAAATGACTGATAATTCCATATTGTACTAATCTTTTGCAATCGCAGTGGTGCAGAAGAATCATAATAATCATAATTAGTCGTTTTGTTTAGTGTCTGTTGTTGTGATAAATTTTGGAGTATTTCACGAACAGAAACCAGTCGGTTCAGCGGATTAAAAGTATAATCCTGTCTGGTAATTACCGGTGCATGATTAAGACCCGATCTGCTAAATTGGGTATCACGTGGACACAACGGTAATCCAGATGAACCTGTGCAGGTCATAGTAACCAGGTTGTTAAGAACATCATACTGATAGTGCAAACGTGCATAATGGTGTAAATTATCTTGCTGAATCAGTGTCGTAATATTGTCATTAGCATCATAATGAAAAGACCATGCTGACAATAACTTATCTATAAGTCTGTCTTTAATGGTTAGCGGATGACCAAAATAATCATACATGATTGTACGTTCCATACCGCTCCCATAATGAAGCGTTTTGAGACGGGAAAAATCATCATAGGTTAACATAAACAAAGTGTCAGATTGACCATTATCACTGTGATAAGTAATTTTTTTTGCTCTGCCAATAGTGTCATATGTCGCTGATACTTCATTGTTACCAATATCAGTCATACCTACAATACGCCGGTTTTTATCATACTGCCACTTTAGTTGGTAGTCCGGGTAACCATTCTTTCCGGAATGAATAAGTTGTTTTATAAGTCCATCAGCATCATAAGTAAAAGTAGTTTTACCAGTAACACCACTACGTATTTTTACCAAAGTCGTTACCGGATCATATTGAAGCTGTAACTGTAATTTTCCATCCATCCATGCAGTTACCGGCAGACCGATTTTATTGTATTGTAAAGCAAAAGTATGTCTCGCCGGATTAGTGGCGCTAAGCAGCTTACCATCATCCGTGTAAGTAAAGGTGGTGTGATATCCATCCTGACCTGCACTCCACAGCAAATCACCTGCACTGTTATATTCAGCTGATGCTAACAGATAGCGTCCACCAGAAGCAGGTTGTATCCAGGACTGAACTCTATGTCCGCTCAGATCATAAACATTGTGTGCAATATCACCTGCAGGATTCATAATATCTGTCATCTGTCCCAATGAATTATAGTGTTTTTTTACAGTACGACCCAAAGGATCTGTTGTACTTATTTCCCGACCAAAGCCATCATAAGTGACAGTGGTTACTTTTGCACCGACGGTTTTAATCATATTATCAGTAGCACTGCATAAATCAGTGACAAAAGATAATGGTTTATTACCACCAGGTATTAGCAGTATTTTTACCGGCTGATATAATACATTAGCTCGCATGACAGAAACGACAGAGTGCCTGTTCTGTCTGCTTAGCTGATAATTAATCACACAGCGATGGGCATCATCATATTGAGTAACAGCAATTTGTTTATCAGGCAAATAAAGTTTAACTACCCGACTTGACTCATCATAATCCTGTGTGGTACGAAGTGATTTTATTTTTCCGGACCGCTCAATGATATAACTATATTGTGCAGCAGTGCGTCCAAAATGGTCATAAGTCATTTTTTGTAATGGAATCCAGTGACCAGGTGCAGGTTTTCCACTATCAGTCAGTGCTTCATTAAAATGCATCAGGATGCGTCCGGCACCATCAAAAACAATCTTTTGTTGTAAACCGTTAATTGAGGTAATCAGTAACTGATTTAGTTGTGGTGAAACAGTATATTGATAATATTTATTCACTGCAAATTCAGTGTCTTTAGCAAGATCTGTTTTTATAAGCCGTCCCCAGTGATCATAGTGGTAACTGGTAATATTTTTTCCTGTTGAATCACAACTTTGTAAAAGTTGATTAGTAAACAAACTGGTAGTAATCAATGGAGACTGACGCTGTTTTCCTGCACCTGTGTCAACGGTAACATAACTGGTTTTCGTATTATTCTTTGTATCATTACGGTAATAGTAGTGCTGAATAATTGAATGTAGCGTTGATGGTCGTTGTATACTTCCGGTTATAATACTCTTTTTCAATAAACCATAGGTAAAAAAATTTCTTGGATCCTGATAATAGTCGTTAGCTTTAATCATATATTCATTACCAACCTGTTGTATCTGATGATCCAAAACCAGTCTATAGCCATGATTATTATAATTGACCATTTTTCGGTAATAGTTATGAACTGTTATCAAAATGGGTGATGGTTTAGATTCCCTTGCCGGATAAGTGGTTATGGTTTCACTCAATGCAGAGAGCAGCCAGCCCGGAGGAGTTGCCGGACAGGCAGAATCTCCGGATTTGGGGCAGTAATAAATTTTATTTGAACGACCAAATATATCTGTATGCTGAACTATCCGTCCCAAATGATCATAATGCATTGTCTCTGTTGTTATAGCAGGAGTTACTGAACTATCACTCCATAGCTTAGTGACTATTTTCAATGGCAGCGTATAAGTAGCTGGCAGATTGTCAAAAAAAGTATGAGCACAGCCATTGTTCATCTTCGTATTACAAAAAAAAGTATGTACCTGGGATAATTTTTTACCAGTGCGATTACTTATTTTCTGTTCATCAATCAGTAAGTGATATTTATTGTAAGTACGGATATCCCGAATAAGACCATCATTAATTTGTGTCCGATAAGTATAAGTAACTGGTGCTTTAAATAATATATCTGTAACACTGTCATTAATAACTGCTAATCCTGAATTAAAGGCAAGGTAGTTATGGTTATTAGCACTGGTTTGTGAATATTGATAATATACGCTCATGGAAGGTTGTCCTGCACCAGGATCAATGGTTTCTTTTGACACAACACATGGATTAATATTTACAAATTCTTCTGTACTATTTACTTTCATTGCATTAGTACAATTATAATTAAAAAGTTTTTGCAATCCGGTTGGATAATAAACTTCTCTTATCAGGTGTCCAAGATATCGGATGTATATACCCGGTGCAGTATTATTCTGCTCATTAGGTAGTGTGATACTACGCAGAATTCCTCTTTCTTTATTAACAGAAACAACCGTTGGTTCTCCTATAATTCCTCTGCTGATAATAATTACATTATTTTTTTTGTAATGAATAAGAACTGAGTGATTCTGGTCATCTGTTATAAATTGCAACAGATGTGTTCCGGGTTTATACAGAAAGTGAACGCACCATCCATCCTGTTGTTCCAGTGCTGTTTCATATCCGTCATGGTTTAGAATTTCCCGCAACCCATTAGTATAAGTAATAATAAAATGTGTTTTTTTATCA
>JAPORK010000126.1:0-4564 GCA_026710285.1 Endozoicomonadaceae bacterium
GTAATTGTTTTATTTGGTTATTAAGAATCATTCTCTTGGTGCGTAAGCCCTGCTCTTGTTTAATCGTTATTGAGTTACTTATAATTATCTGAATTTTTTACTCCTTAATCAGATATAAACATAATGTATAAAGAAGTCTTTGTTGAAAAGGTTAGCTGTATTTAAGTGTTTCTGGTTTACTACAGAAATAACAGTGTTTGTTTCTCTTTAATATATAATCCAAAATAATTTAGAAATTATATGCATTATGAAAAATAATAATTTAGGAGTAAAGGGGTAAATAAGCTCTCCTCGTGGAATTAAGAGCATAGTTAATAATAATGTGAAGCACAATTATTCTCGAATATTTAACCTGGTGTGTTAGGATGACTCTCAGTGGCTGATAATACTGAATCTTATAATCTAAAAATATTAATTAATCAAATGTAAAAAAAGCCTGAAAATTTATTCTATATAAAAGTCGTGTGATGATAAAACAGTCTTCTTAAACCGAATGACCTGTCAAACAAACCTCTTCCTGCTTTTACTATACTTTTGTCTTGTGTTGTCTAATATAAGCGATATAATATGAGATATTCAGGTCCTTTGTGTTTCCATGAATAAAAACCGTTGCAATAAAATTTTAAACAGCAGGATAATCTAAACCTAATTGTTGGAGTTATAGTACCAAAATGAGCAATCCATTACTTGAGAAACAGATTTTACCCGCATTTAGCAGAATAAAGACAGATGATATAAAACCTGCTATTAAAACCATTATTAAAGATAATAAAGAGAGTATAGAAAAATTATTGCAAGAGAAAAAAAATTATACCTGGCATTCACTACAGGAAGCGCTCGATGTTCTGAGCGAAAGGCTTGACCAGGCGTGGTCTCCGGTTAATCATCTCAATAGCGTGGTCAATACGCCGGCGTTAAGGAAAGCACATGATGATTGTTTATTATTATTGTCCTCATTCAGCACATGGCTGGGGCAAAATGTCTTGCTTTATACTGCTTATCAACAGCTTGCCGGTAGTGAGCAGTTTGATACGCTGAATCAGGCACAAAAGAAAATTATCCATGATCAGCTGCGTGATTTCCGTCTGGCAGGAGTCACTTTACCCGAAGAGAAAAAAAAGCGTTTTGCAGAAATTCATCAACAGCTTTCTCATTTAAGTAGCCAGTTTTTTGGTCATCTGCTTGATGCGACGATGGCATGGAAAAAAATCGTTACAGATAAAGAAGCGCTTGCCGGATTACCGGAAAGTGCCTTATCACTTGCACGTCAACAGGCTGATAGTGAAAAAACGGAAGGCTATCTCTTAACGCTTAAATTTCCTAGTTATTATGCTGCTATTACCTATTGTGATAACCCTATTTTGCGAGAAGAAATATATACTGCTTATACAACACGTGCTTCAGATCAGGGACTTTATGCTAAAAAATTTGATAATTCAAAAATTATGCAAGAGATTGTCACTCTGCGTCATGAAATGGCAGCACTGCTAAACTTTCCAGATTATGCAACCTATTCTTTGCAAACTAAGATGGCTTCTGATCCGGAAAGTGTGATTACTTTTTTACGTGATCTTGCAGAAAAAAGTCGCCCCCAAGCGCTTCAGGAGCTGGAAACATTAAAAAGTTTTGCTGAAAAAAATCTTAATGGCAAACCTTTGCAGGCATGGGATATCGCCTATTTTTCAGAAAAATTAAAACAAGCCCATTATGCCGTTGATCAGGAAGCATTACGCCCCTGGTTTCCGCTGGAAAAAGTATTAAATGGATTATTTACCATTGTTGAACGACTTTACGGCGCTACGTTTCATCAACAAAAACACATTGACTGCTGGCATAAAGATGTCTTGTTTTATCAGATTGAAAAAGAGGGTAAACCGGTTGGTCAGTTTTATACTGATCTGTATGCCAGAGAACATAAAAAAGATGGTGCATGGATGGATGTTTGCAGAAACCGGTGGAAATTCAATAATCATCTGCAAATTCCCGTTGCTTATCTTGTGTGTAATTTTATGCCTCCTGCTGAAGGTAAGCCAGCTTTACTGACTCATGAAGAAGTGGTAACGTTATTTCATGAATTTGGACACGTATTCCATCATCTGTTCACACAAATTGATTATCCTGATGCCGCAGGAATAAATGGTGTACCCTGGGATGCGGTTGAACTACCCAGCCAGTTTATGGAAAACTGGTGCTGGCAAAAGGAAAGTCTGCAACTAATATCAGGTCATTATGAGACGGGTGAACCTTTATCTGAAAAAAAATTAACGCAGCTGTTGGAAGCTAAAAATTTTCAGTCTGCCATGATGTTGGTTCGTCAATTAGAATTTTCTCTGTTTGATATGCGTATTCACATAGAAGATAAACAGGGAAAACACATTCAAAAAATTCTTGATGAAGTTCGACAGGAAGTGGCTGTGATTATTCCGCCGAAATTTAATCGATTTCAACATGGATTTTCGCATATTTTCGATGGTGGTTATGCATCGGGTTACTATAGTTATCTGTGGGCTGAAGTTTTATCAGCAGATGCTTTTTCTGCTTTTGAAGAAGAAGGTATTTTTAATCGTGAGACGGGTAAACGTTTTCTGAATAATATTCTTTCCCGGGGAGGATCCATGGAACCGGAAGAGATGTTTATACGCTTTCGTGGACGTAAACCTTCTGTTGATGCGCTGTTGAGGCATAAAGGCATTATGTGTGATCATAACTAACCACCGGGAAAACACCGGTGTGTTCATATCGAAAAAGTTTGCTTACAAAAATGCAGAAAATTTACAAAAAAAATGATAGATATAGAAATTACTATAAAACAGAAATAAACATAATCAATCGATAAACTATCAACAACATTATACTTCCTTTCTTATGGCGTTATCTTGTTTATATATTTTGTCTGTACCGGTATAAATCAAAGATGCGCCATCAACAGCCTATATAACAGGTTTTAAGATGAATAATCAGTTATTATTACCCATTATAATCACAGCTATATTTATACTATGGTTTGGTATGATCCATCGTTGTGCAGCACACAATACAATACACAATAATAAAGTACATTTCTCTGGAAAACTGGCACATGTTAGCTTCATTTTAGATAAATACTGTGTAACTAACGGACAGAAATTGAGCAAGGTTATTCCCGCAGGTAATCTGAACATAATAGTGAGAGCAAGTCGGTCAGCCTCAGGAGAAGTAGCTGATTGCTTTAATGACTGGGTTTCATTTACTCAAAATACGTTTCACCATCATGCGAAAAAACTTAACTTTGTAATTAAAGGAACACTGGTATTTTATACACAGTCAGATGGAAATAAATCTTACCGGTTTAATGATGTTGTGCTTGCACAGGGACGTTCTGTGCTCTCAAATAACTGGTGGTTTGGAGGGGTGCACTGTCGATATGCTAAAAAGTCTCTTCCACACAGCAGTAAGCTCCCTCACAATGTAAGCTGCAGATCGCTTGAAGGAGTACAGTGGTGTTTTCACCGGGCAACAGGTGCAGGTGTTGTCAATAGTGTTGATGTCTATCAGGAGGCATGTAAATGATAGCAAATAATATGAACTGCAACAGATCAGATCAGATCAGTTCAGCTCAGATAGCCCGTTCTGCGGCATCCTGACGGAACCAGCTTTCACCAGAGCAAAGACAGATAAAAAAATTATGCACACTTAATATTTATGTACCAGACTGTCTCCCTGAATGGTTTTAAATCACTTTCACGGAATTTAAAACAATAAAACAGAATAACAATCACTTTAACAGACACAAAAGCAGATTAGTGTAATAAATATAAGAGCTATATTACATGTTTAAAATGATAAAATGGTGCACAGTTTTTAGTGTAACAACACTATTATTTTTTGGAGAAATAGCACAGGCTATGGGTGGTATACCCAGCAAACAAACAAACCGCTCAGATGCTGGTGCTTGCCATTCATCTTCATCTTCTCAGAGTAATCATAGCCAAAACAGGTCTTTAGATCTTAACAAGCTAATGAGTGTGGTAGCACCGGAAATTATTTCCCAATGGCGGAGTGTTTGTTTTCAGTTAATCAATAATAATACAGCGGCATTAATCACTATTATACAGGATAAAGATAATGAAGATGCGAAAATAATGGCCGGATTCAAATACTGGAAAGAAAATTGTCCTGAGACATACAATTTTGCAACGCTCAAAGAGACTCTGAAAATCCATGGTTTTAAGTCTCTTGTAAAAAAACTCACAGAAGACGAACTTCTGGAAGATCCTGTTTCTGAATCAGTTGCTGTCGCTGAAACTGTGCCCGTCGGGGTATTACCGTCTGTAGGCATATTAGTTGAGGAGCTGTATGGTTATGTAAAGGATATTTACGGCCTAGGATTACAGCTTTTGGAGCAGTATGAGATTGACACTATTGAATATAACTATGGGGATGACGCACAAAAAATGTTAACAGAGGTTTTTGTGCGGTGGACAGATAATTATCCTGATGCCAGTCTGGATCAATTGTTGCAGGCATTACTTTCTGTCGGCCCTTCTTAAGCCGTTCTTTCAGCTTTTTCACCCGACGTTTCTGA
>JAPORK010000126.1:4574-9002 GCA_026710285.1 Endozoicomonadaceae bacterium
GGTGGACAGATAATTATCCTGATGCCAGTCTGGATCAATTGTTGCAGGCATTACGTAATATGCAGTTAGTTGTACTGGCAGAAAAACTTGAAGCAAAATATAATTCACAACATCCCATATCACCGACTCAACAAAATATATCTGATCATAACCCCTGTGTTTCTGTTAAAACTGCGTCACAACAGGTATTGCCGTTAGATATATTGTTTGAAGAATTGTGCGGTCATGCAAGTCATGCCCGTAAACTGGGATTTAAGCTTCTGGATCACAGAGAGATGAATATCATTGAATTCAATCGAGATGGTTCATGCCTATTAATGTTAAGAGATATTCTTACTAAATGGACAGAGACAGATGTTGATGCCAGTTGGGATAAATTACTGCAGGCATTACGCAGTATAGACTTAAATACACTGGCCCACGATCTTGAAAAAAAATATAATTTAGAAACCCGGACATCGGATACGCACCAAAATGAATGTCCGAAGTTATCTGAATATGAACATCAGTTAACGTATGAACAGACAGGCATAACGACTCAGTTACAATCAACAGATGGAATTTATCAGACGCAGCTAAAAAAGTTAGAGCATGAGAATCAGCAGTTAACACAAAAGTTGCAAGCTTTAAAAAATCACAATGCAAAAATGAAAGTCGCTGCCATGTCACTGGGACTGGGCTCTGAATTGCAGGAACACCCTTCTGCAGATAATCAAATGCCTGTTAATCAACCAGAAGATGTGCAAGACATTATCATTCCTCCGCAGGCGCAAGCAAGACCTTTTCATAAGAATCTTGTCGCTTTTTATGCTAGTTTTTCTCCATTTTGGTATAAAATAGGCAAACAATTAAATGTTAGGAAAGGTGATCTTGATATTATTGAAGTAGATGTTCGGGGTAATAGCAAAAAACAAACCAGGTTAATGTTGCAAAAATGGTTTAATCAGGATACATCAGCAAGTTTTGTTAAACTGGCCAATGCGGTGTACATGGTTGTCAGCATGTCAGATGTTAATGATGCTCAACAGAGAGCAGTACAACTATATCAGGATATTATCAATGCTTCCTTACCTGCTGAATAGTAGTACCCTTCAGTTGATAAATATCTGCTGAATTGTTTTATTCGCAGGTTATTTTTACTGCAAGTGCTAACAGTCAACCAATAATGGATTCCTGCTTTGGTAGGAATGTGCGTCCAGCAAAGATGGGTGTATTTGGCAGAAGATAACCCTGTGAATAAAAAAATCGAAGCTAAAAAATGTGACTAAGCCACAGTTCTAAAGGAAGGAGGCTTTTGTGCAAAATTGATGAAAATCATCTTTGTTACAGGTCAATATCTGATTAATCTGACCTGAAGAAATGCCGGCATCCCGCTCCCTTAGCTGCTCCAGCAAAAGCAGTAACTTTTTACTATTGATGTTTGTTCGACTGCAAGAATGGCTGGAATCTGATATTTTTCCATAGTAATGAAGGATGTTATTTTTTAGAAAGTTTGTCACCTTTACCCTGGATTATTAAGAAGTTAGGTCGTGTCCAAAATATTGTTAAAACGTCATATGTTTTTTTAATTGAAAACAATATCTGTTCATGTTAACATTCTGATTCATCAATTTTGTGATTACCTGTGACGTTTACTCTTTATAATGATTTTTATCTGCTGTGCTGGCGCTTATTTAAGTTTTTATCACAAAGTTTGTTTGATATGTAAGTAAAAACTTTAAAAAACTAAGATAACAGGAAGACAACTTCCTGTCTGTGCAACACAAACTCATTAAAAAAAAGTAAAATATGAATAAATTCGTTAACAGGAGTTAATCTTATGTCTTCTTATAGTATTAAATACCATGATGATCTTGGGTTGATCGACTGTCTTTCATGCACAAATGCTTGAATAAAAATCAGGAAGATTTTTATAACCCCAGTTTGGAGATTGGTTGGCACAATATATTATGTTTTATGTCGTTATTTGCAAAAATCTGTAGGCAATACGTAAGTCCAAAACTTGATGTGTGGCGGGCGATGAAGATGGAGTCAATTGAGGGATGCCCTCTTGATTTGACTACAATGCCATTGCCCGACTCTACAACGAGTCACGGCACTATTATTAAAACCAGGTACAAAATTGTTGTATACCTTTCCAGACTGTAGGATTAACAGCGATATAACCAAGACCTAAATGTGTAAGGCACCAGAGTAAGCCTGCAAAAAAGTCAAACAACAGGAACAACGACCAGTTTATATTAAATATACCGGATACAATAGGTGTAATTGCACGCAAAGGTCCGGAAACACGTCCAAAAACAATAGCAATACCACCGTATTTCTGAAAAACATTTTCTGCACGTTCAAACCATATTGTTCGTTTTTTAAATAAGCGACAATATTTAATTTTATCTTTAAAATAACGTCCACAGATATAGCCTGAAAAATCTCCGGGTATCACTGACAACAACATAATAACCACAATGTAGGATAGACTGAATCCCAGTTTTATAGCCAGAACACTTAAAGTAAAATGCAGGACTGAAGCCGGCAAAATGCTACCTATAAGGGGTAATCCACTGGTTATGCCAGATATAAAAAAGGTAAATGTGATCCAGTGTGGATGTAACCTGAGATAATCTGTCAGTTGGTTAGACAGTTGTAGAAAATAATCAGAAAACATGAACATTTTAAAGATTACTCATATGGCTATGTTAATCTGACCATTATATACATAAATGACGCCAGTTCGGAATTTTGTTTTCGTCATTTTCGTGAAAGCGGGATTGAAATATTGGTTTTGAGTGGGGCATACACAGGCTTTCTGATTAAAATAAATTTGGCTCTTCTCCGCTGTAATGAGTGAAAGCTGGGTGCTTATACCGGACCCCTTATGTTCGCAAAGGTTTTCCATAAGTCCATTTAAATGGTTTTGCCATAGTCTTATTAAAAAAATCAACAAATTCATAAAGCCCGGATTTTAAGTTTTTTTTGAAGTAAAACTATTTCTTTTCAGGTAACGCTTTACCAGAATGGAAAACCAGATTTCAATCTGATTGAGCCAGGATGCATGTTTTGGAGTATAGTGAAACACAATTTTATGTGTTGGATCACTCAGATAATCAGAACGACTCTGCATATTTTTTAGAATGCCAGACTTACCTTTTTCTCCCAACTCTTCTGCTGGCGTATTTTCTATTGATGCTACGATTTTTACAGCAGCTTCTGACATATGTGTATTCAAATTGTCTGCTATAATGTGCCAACCTGAAGCATTAGGATCACTCTCTAATAATTTATTCAGCCATTTTGCAAAATCTTGTTCAGTTCGGGTTTCGCTAACCAGTGGAATAATCTCACCTGTTACCACATTCATGCCAGCCAACAATGTTTGTGTTCCATGACGGATATATTCATAGTCTCGTCTGACGGTTTTTCCTGGTTTTATCGGTTTATCAGGTGTGGCTGGCTGACGTGCCTGTATGCCTGTTTTTTCATCAAAAGAAATTGTGTGTATACCTGCCTCAGCACGCTCTGGTGAAGTATGATAAGTTTCGCAAACATTAGCACATTTTTCCTTAAAGTTTTCATCCTTTGGTGTGTCTACCCAATACTTCATTTTATCAGGACGAATATCCGCCTGATTTTAAAAAACGACCTATCTGGCGTTGTGAAATATTTTCTACAATACCTTCTTTTATCACTGCTTTTGCCAGTGCATTTTGTGACCAGTGACTCAATATATATCCATAGTCTTTCGGATTTTTGCAGGCTAAAGCCATGATTTCGCAAACTTGTTCAGCTGTAAATTTAGGTGGATGACCCGGGCGGGGAGCATCTTTCAAACGTTCACAAACAGACAGTTCTTCTGCCTGACTAATCCAGCGTCTCCGCCAGAGTCTTACCATTGAACGGCTGCATCTTAACTCTCTAACTGAAGCTTTGATACTTACACCTTTTGCTGCCAGCAAAATAATTTTTGCTCTTTCCACTAAAGACTGGGAGCTACTGCGTTTTCTAATGATTAAATTAAGTTCATTACACTGTTCTTCTGTAAGAGTAATGTCTTGTGCCTGTTCTGAACACATCCTTGTTTTCCTTAATTTTATTTTCTATTTGGTAAAGTGTTAGGAAAACATATTTTAAAAGGGTTGTAAATCATAGCTTAGAAGCACTAGTTGTCATTCCTGGTGGGCAAACCAATTTCGTTTATTACTATCATCATTAGCTTATATTTTACTAGAACAGATTCGAGTAAATTTGGTCGGGACAGAATTGGCTCGGGCACAAGCAGGTACAATTCGGTTAAAGTTACTCAAGATTGGGGCAGTAATTCTTAGAAATAGTAGGCGTATACGATTTCTTTTGTCCAGTGCTTACCCTTACAAACTTCTTTTTCAACAGGTAGCTGAGCGGCTTAATCCTGGCTAGCAAAGAAGAAATGCT
>JAPORK010000544.1 GCA_026710285.1 Endozoicomonadaceae bacterium
GCTAAAACAAGCGATTATAAAGCCTACACAAAAAGAGGTCAAGTCCGTTTCTATAAAATAACACAAATGAACCGGCATGACATGATTATTCCTGCCCGGACTTTATCTGCATTGCGGTTAAAATGCCCCGTAAAATATTTATTTCATCCTGGTCAGGTCTGGCTTTCCCATAAATTTTTCTGATTTTAGCCATAATTTTTTCCGGGTTAGAGTGGATAAAAAAACCTGCGCTATCAAGCATATTGTGCAAATGCTCGTAAAAATATTCCATCTGCCCGGAAGTTGCCATCGGTTGCTGTTTATCTTTAACCGGAACAAGCTGCCTTTTGTCTTTCTGCAGTGCTATTTTTCTTAATTCATAAGCCAGAATCTGTACAGAAGCTGCAAGATTTAATGATTTAAACGTATCCACGGCAGGAATAAATACCTGTTGATGACATAAACGCAGCTCTTCATTGGTTAGCCCTCTATCTTCCCTTCCAAAGATCAGAGCAACCTTATTTACAGTGGCTTCCTTGAGTATTTGCTCTGCACTGTCCGCAGGCGTGTAAACGGGTAGAGATACACCTCTGATTCTGGCACTGACTCCCACAACAAAAACACAATCTTCCACCGCCTGTTTAAGTGTTTTAGTTACCTCAGCCATTTCAAGTATATCAGCTGCACCCGATGCCAGCACAGTTGCCTGTTCTGCCGGGAATTCAGCAGCGGGATCCACCAGACATAAAGAGGATAAACCCATCGTTTTCATTGCTCGCGCCGCTGAACCAATATTACCTGCATGTTTAGTATTGACCAAAACAATGCGTATATTTTCAAAAACCATAAAATTTTACTGTATCTCATTTTCTGCCTAACTGTTGTAGTTTTCTCAATGTGTTATCTAATCAGACAGATCAATAGTGTGTTGTGTATAACATAGCAATTTTCAAAAACAGTGTACTCTATTTTTATCCTTAAACCTAAAAACACCGGATGTATCTTCTGTGAAAAACTTCAATCCGAAGATTTCTGATTGAATAACCGCGGGCTGAGCCTGCCGAAGCCCGACTGCGTTACCGGATAGAAAGAACTGCCATGTAGTTCTGACAAAAAATAAATCTGTCAGAATAAAAATCGGTGTTAAAAATGTGATTAAGAGACAACGGGATGATACAGCTATTTCTGCATCATCTCTCGGTTAAAATCAAGATTTTTCATTATGTAATCAAAAATCCTGAATTAGGGTTGCTCAAGTTAATTTTCTGTTTTTCCTTGCGATAATTGATTTTTCAGTGCTGTAATGTATGCATACTGCTGATCCATTGTTTTTATTAACTGCTCATTTGTTTTCAACAGCTCCTGATATTTTCTATCTGTTTCATCTTTTTGTATTGTCGCTTTATTCAGCTCCTTTTGTGCCTGCTTTAGTCTTTCGTGTGGGGCATTTTTCAGTGCTGTTATTTTGTTTTTCAGTTGGTTGATCGTTATCTGTGCCTGTTGTATTTCTTGCTGTTTTTTTTCTACTACAGCATCATGCTTATTTTTTGTTACTGTCTGTTCAGACTGGGTCAATAATTGTTGCTGCAGGGAAAGTTGTGTTTCTTCCAGGTTTTTTATTTGTTGCTCTTTTTCCAATAAACGTTGTTTAAATTCTTCTACCTCCTGGCTTTGCTGTTCAAACTCCTTAGAAAGCGCTTCATTCAATGCCTGTGAGTGTTTATGATGTGTGCTTATCTCTTTAAGTTCTGTTAATTTTTTAGTTAAATCTTCAGCCTCTGCTGTACTAATATCTAAGGAATCTCTTAACGCAGCGGTTTCTTTTGCCCGTAATTCTACAGTCTCCTTTTGCTCTGTACAAACTGCTTCGAGTTGATCATTGGTACTTTTAAGCTTTTCATTTTCAATTTTTATATTTTCCAGTTGGTTTTTTATTTCAGTAAAAGCTTCATTATCATGTAATGACTGTTGCTGATTTTTAAACTGATCAAGCTGTTTTTTTAACTCACTAATCTTTTGTTGATACTTATTGAGATTTTGCTTTAATACCGTGAGTTGTATAAGTTGTAACTGGTGCTTTTGATGCAGAGAAGATTCTTCTGCTGCATTTTTTCGTAAACCTACCTCCTGCTTTTGCTGAGCTAACCGGTCATGCTGAGCTTTACCAGCAGATACAGCATCCTCATATAAAGTTTGTCTTTTGTCAGGCATCTGCTCATCCAGAGCCTTTACTTCTTCTTTAAGCAGTTTATGCGTTCGTCGCACGGTCTGCTGATCAGTAGCCAGTTTTTCTACTTTTTGTTGTAAAGAGTAAACATCTTCTTGTTTAAATAATGAAGCTTTTGCTGTTTGTTTCACTTGACGTTTTTGGATAGGCGTATCCAAATTCATCTGGTGTGGTTTTGCAGGTATAATGTTCTTTGGATCAAAGGATGTAACCGGAGCATCATTAGTTTTTTTAGGATCAGATACAGGGTGTTTAACAGGTGATTTTGTACCAACATGGGGTACCGAAGATCCATATTTATCCATTTTTATTATCCATAAATTCCTGTTTTAAATTAACTTAACTTATGAAAGAGTAATTTTTATAATATAATTACTGTTATAGCATAGTTGCAAATTTTAAATTAATTAACCTGTACCTTTCATTTTCTCTTTATAATGTAAATTATTGCAGTAAAAAGGTTTTCCATGCGTGATATCAGCAAACTCAATATTATAGCGATTTAAAATTTGTTTGTTGGTCGGTTGTGCTTTATACTGCTTTGATTTACATGATTCAACCTCTGTTTACTGCATTATGGCAGCTAAACAGTGGTTTTTTGTTATAAATGAGTGAAAAATGACCTATGAAAAATCTTGAGGAAATATTTGCAGGCAACCAGCTATGGTCAGAAAAACTGTTGCAGCTGGATCCCTCTTTGTTAAAAAAACTCAATCAGCAGCAGCAACCGGAATACTTATGGATTGGTTGTTGTGACAGCAGAGTTCCTCCAGAGCTTATTACCAATACGGCTCCCGGAACTATGCTGGTACATCGCAATATTGCGAATCAGGTTCTTCCGGATGATCTTAGCCTTAATGCAATTTTACAGTTTGGTTTGCACATTTTAAAAATTCGCAAAATTATCGTTTCCGGTCATACCAATTGTGGTGGTGTGCATACTGCTATTAAGGATAATGTTGATGGCAACATGGCAAGCTGGTTACGTTCACTTAAAAATATTTATAGCGGGAATAAAGCACAACTTGAACAGGAAAAAGATGATGAAAAAAAAGTAAATCTGTTGTGTGCACTCAATGTAAAAGAGCAAATTCATAATTTAAAACAACATGATATTGTCCGAACAATTGAAACAGAGGGAGAATCTGTATCTGTTTACGGATTGATATATGATATGAAGTCAGGTCAGCTTAAAAAACTCGATAGTTAAGATAAATTGTGCATTTAAACATAAATTAATCAGTAAACCTGCAAAGAAATCAGTGGATTATGTCAACGACTAATGGAAAATATTATTTACTCTTTTTTTGACAATGTACGTCGTTATACATGAGCTGGTTGCAAATTTTCTGAGAGATAAAACATATTTTTTGTAGCATATTGTCTGATAGATGACGGATAAACTTTTGTAGCAGCTATTACTGTCCTGGTAATATTTCTGTAGATGCGTTTTTCCGGGCATTAAATTTTTTTTAAAAAACGGTCGAAATGTTATTTACAAAATAAATAATTGTTACTTAGTTATTCCGTTTAAAATAGGAGTCGGAATCTTTTATGAAGCATGGTAGCGGTCATAAAAGCCATAAATATTGTGAGCTATCTCAGGAAGAGCGTGATCTTTTTCAAGAAGCAATGAAAACTGTTAAGCCATTAAAACAGCCGTTGCAGAAGCATTTTATTGAGAACACCAGACAAAATCGTTCTCAGTATCCTGAAAGCACATTAAAGCTGAGAAGACAAAACGCAAGTGTTCCTGAAGAAAAAAATAATCATCTTTTGCTACGGGACATACAGGCAGAACCGGTGTCGCCTGAAGAATTTATCAGTTTTCGCCATGAAAGCCTTTCACTCAAATTATTTAACTCTTTGAAAAACAGTAAATTCCCTATTGAGCGCTGCCTAGATTTACATGGATATACTATAGATGAAGCAAGAGAGAGGCTAATTCGGTTTATTGATTTTAGTCAGCAAAAAAAATACCGTTCCCTCAGAGTGATTCATGGAAAATCATCTAAAAAATATCAGCGCGATGGTATTACACTAAAAAGCAGAGTTGCCTGCTGGCTAACACAAATTCCGTCTGTACTGGGCTATTGTTCCTGCTTACCAAAAGATGGTGGCACCGGCGCAGTCTATGTACTCTTAAGACGTAGTATGTAATAATAAAGCAATGATGAAGGCTAAAAAAACAATGATTATACAGCCTCACCCTGATAATATCTGGCTTTGCAGAGTCTGCGATACAGTCATTGCAAAGCAACCTTTATCAACAGGAGAAAAGGCATTTTGTCCTGAGTGTCGCCATAAGCTTGCTGAAAAAAATGGTTGTTCCCTGTGGATTGTTTTAATTATCACCTGTATTGGACTACTGTTGATAATACCTGCCTCCGTTTTGCCATTGATGCATATGCGCTTATTCTCAGTTGCCACTGATCACAGCATTATAAGTGGTATTACCAGCTTTGTGCAGCAGGGAATGTGGATTCCTGCTGTGCTGATATCTTTGGGTATCATTGGTATTCCTTCTTTATACTTTATATTAATGATCATTCTTCTGAGCTTTATGGTATTGAACAGCTACCATACCTGGCTAATGAAGTTATTACATTTATTACAGTGCATACGTAACCAAAGCATGCTGGAAATTTATTTGTCCGGTCTGATTATAGCAATGGTAAAGCTTAATGGCATTGGCAGTGTTTATCCGGGTTTTGGGTTGATAATCTTCATCGGGCTAATCATTTTTCAGCTTTTATCACTGTTACTAATAACACCCTATACACTATGGGAGAAACTGGAATGGATGCAAAATGAAACCCACAGCATCAGCAGGTTTTCCAACCGCCAGACCAATGGGAAAACAGGCAAAACTTAAAAAGTGTCTGGTGTGCGGTAAAGCAGTATATGCGACTAAATCTGCCTGTGTACGTTGTGGATCTGCCGTACACATGCGGAAAAAACATAGTCTTAAAAAAACCACTGTTTTTCTTATTGCCGCACTGTTGCTTTACATACCTGCCAATATCCTACCAATGTTTATTTTTAATAAATTTGGGATAGTAACAACCAATACCATTTTTGGAGGTATTTTACTGCTCATTCAGGAAGGCATGTATGGTATTGCATTAATTATTTTTTGTGCCAGCATCTTAATTCCGGCTTTTAAAATAATCGGACTTGGTCTGTTAGTTCTGACCATAAAATATAATCTGTATGTTTGTACCCGCAAATATATTTTTCTGTATCTGCTGATTAATACGATTGGTCGCTGGTCAATGGTGGATCTTTTTGTTATTAGTGTTATGTTAACACTAATCCACTTTTCACATTTTATCTCAGTAACCATTGGTTGGGGAACCTCAGCATTTTGCTGTGTTGTTATTCTGACCATGCTGGCAGTGAACAGTTTTGATTCCAGACTGCTGTGGGATGCAGCAGAAAAACAAATAAATAAATAAATAAATAAATAAATAAATAAAAAAGGATTTTAGCAAAATGAGTGATGAAACTTCTTCACAAGAGGTAATAAAGCCACAGGTACCGGTTCTAAAAAAAACTTATACCGTGTTTTTTATCTGGACATTGCTTATAGTGACATTGCTGCTGTTTTTGCTTATATTCTGGAAACAGAATAAAAATAATACCATTGACGTTACCGTTCGTTTTGATAATGCTCAGGGAATTATCGCAGGAAAAACCGATGTTATATACAATGGTATTGTTATTGGTCACGTCAGTCATGTGCAATTTACTGATAATTTAAAAACAGTTGCCGTCACTTTAACGATTGATGATAAATTCAAACCATGGTTAACCGATAAAACCGCTTTTTGGCTGGTAAAACCTACGGTAAATCTGAGTGGTATAACCGGACTTGAAACACTGGTTTCAGGCAACTATATTGCAATAAAACCAAATGATCAGGGAAAGCCTGCAACACTTTTTACCGCACTGAATCAACCTTTGGTTGAGAGTAATGCAGCAGATTTACGCCTTACTCTGATAGCAGAAAGCCTTCATTCACTTAACCATGGAAGTCCTGTTTATTTCAGACAGATAAAAGTTGGAGAAGTTATTAACTATTCTCTACTCCCTCACAATGATACGGTAAGAGTAGATATTATTATTTTCTCCGAATACAAGCATCTTGTTCGCTATAACAGCCGTTTTTGGAATGTCAGTGGTTTTAAATTATCTGCTAGCCTTAAGGGCATTAAAGTAGAAACAGAATCTGTTACTTCTTTACTCAAAGGAGGTATTGCGTTTTATACCCCCGAATGGGAAACACCGGGAAAGCAAATTACTGCAACGAATCAATTTGTTCTTTATCCCAACTTTGAAGATGCACAAACAGGCGTTGTTGTTAATGTTCGTTTTCCTCTTCATGATAGGGTTATTCACAAAAACACTCGTATTATGTTCCATGAACTTAAAGTTGGTTTTGTGCGTAGAGTAGATATTGAAAGTGATCTTCGCCATTTTAATATTGAAGCTGTCATTGACCCGGATGCACAAAAATTACTTGTTGATGGAGCAACTTTTCAAATAATACAGCCAAAGTTTAACTTAAGTGATATTAGTAATCTCAATTTACTACTGAGTGATCCGTATGTAGCAATTAATGTTGCACAGGAAGCGATTAAAAAGGGTATAACTAAAAAACAGTTCTATGGAACAAACAATAATCAGACTATTCCGGTTAAACTTCCGGGATTAAATCTTATATTAACCACACCCTCTCTACGTGGTCTTCAGGTCAATAGCTCGATATTTTTTCGTGAACAAAAAATTGGTAGTGTCACTTTTATACAACTCAGTAGTGACAAAAAAAATGTACTCGTTTATGTTAATATTAAACCTGAGTATACTGCTGTAATTAATCAAAGTAGTGCTTTTATTAATATTAGTGGATTAAACGTAACAGCCGGACTATCTGGTATACAATTTCATACCACTCATTTAATGAACGTGATTACAGGTGGAATTAAAATTATTAATATCGATGATAATGCACCGAATATAGACAGAAATAAAATAATTCCTCTGCACGACAACGAACAAACCGTACAAAAAGGGTTAAGAGTATCACTAATCACGCACAACGCAAGATCAATCAAAGCAGGAACTCCTGTTTTATATCTTGGTATTCCCGTAGGTGAAGTAACCAACTGTCGTTTAGATAATCCGGCAAACCATGTGATCATTGACATTATAATAAAATCGCCTTATAATTTTTTAGTGACTAAAAATAGTAAATTCTGGAGTATAAGTGGTATTAAAATAGAAGGAGGATTATTATCCGGAATTACCCTTAAATCACAATCTCTGCAAACTGTTATTACAGGTGGTATTGCTTTTGCCACACCTTATTCTTCTATTCAGGTCGAAGAAGGAAGCCGTTTTATACTACATGCCAGGGCAAAAGATGAATGGAAACAATGGCACCCCGCAATTAAATTAAATAGCTAATATTATGCGCTATACAAACAAGACTTTCTAAGCTTATTAAAGACTTGTTTGATAGCATTCAAATATAATTTAAACTTAAAAAAAAGGATTAACTGTATACTTTTGTAACAAATATTTCAGCCTGAAAGCTAAATAAACAATCATAAAATATAGTTTCTTAAGCCAAATTGATAGCCTGTAATGTGCCTTCTATCTTTATGATTGCCTGGCAAAAAAAAGGATGACTTATGGCTAAAAAAAGTAGTCAACAACGAAAATCATCACAATACTATCAATCGTAGATTTTTAACACATCATTTGACGGTTTATAATCGTTATACTGGTAGTGAGGTGGGTTGCATCGGAAATATCATCTGCAATAGTATTATGTTAATGACACCATGGATGATGGAAATTGATAGTGTGTTTTGTTTCAAAATTTTACTCCCCGCACCTATCTGTAAACTGTAAATGTAAAAAAAACAGAAATAGATTTTGATACTAAATGTCAGTGGTGTCATCCAGACATTGATCCCAGAAGATATGATTCTGGCTATATTATTACTTATGCACCAAAAGAATATGATGTTCTGATTGATTCATTACGCAGCTATTTTTCTTTTTGCACACAGGGCAAGCTCATACTTTTATCCGAATAATAGCTCTTCGCAAAACGAATCATCCCAACTAGTATCTTGTATTTTCCCTTCATGCTGTCTTTTCGGAGGTGTAAGCGCACCAGGTTCATAACAAAGCGTCTCAGGGATGACGTGATACTCCGTATTCTGAGGAAACAATCACAGAAACTGTAAATAGCCGACCCTGAAAAATATATATAGCTGATTGTTTTTAAAAGTTATTTAATTTATGTTTTTGTTAAGCATTTCGATCAAGCTTTATGTGGTAAAGTAATTTTTTCTGGTTGAAATATGCCTTTGAATACTTTTAGATCATTCTTTGTAATTGGCATATAAAGAAAAGTGTCATAAATTAAAAGTAAGCATACACAATTATATGTTTCGTTGTATAATAGATATAAGATTAAAAATTAACTAACAATAGCTTTTTATCGTTTTATATGAAAATTTTTTAATTTATAGATTGGCATTTTAATTTCATTGAATCTTGTATGAGTTAAGTTTTTTGCGTAGATTGTATTTTTCAGGATCGACTAAATAAAGACAATTATTTGAAATTTAAGAAAACTCATAAAAAAAGCAAAGAGCTTCTTTACTTAAAAAACTTGGCAGATAAAGTAGGTGGCGTAATATTAAAATCAATGAGAGAAGATATCAACATAGATAAAGTTATGAAAAATATGAAT
>JAPORK010000010.1 GCA_026710285.1 Endozoicomonadaceae bacterium
CAAATGAGACATGCCTGATCTTCAGGGTCATCATCCATCATGGATTTTAATGTTTCCTGCCAGCGTTCTGAGGATTTTTTGTCCGTAGCAAGAATGCCACGTTCCTTTTCTCGTTTTTCAGCACGAGCGACAAGTTCATCAATTGAACCCTGGGAAGACCAAGTATAACCGTGACCTTTGATGGGGATTTTTCCATCTTTCCAGTCATACTTGATGCGAATACGCTGTTCAAACTGACGGGCTTTTTCAAACAGTTCAGGATGATTTCTTTTTAGACCCAGCCATTCATCTTGTCTTTGGAAAAAACAAAAATAACAACCTGAACGAGAGCGCCATTTGTAGTATTCCGGAATACCTACGCTGTCTTCAAGTATTTGGAAAATATCATTCCGTATTAATCCATCTTCAATAAAGGGAAAGACAGCTTTAATTGTCTCTTTTTGACTGATATACCCTGCGCGATTCTCATCAGCACGAATACCGATATAAGTTGTAACGGGATCATCACCTACAAAATCTTCAAAGGGTTTTATTTTCATCTGGCGGGTACACCATCGTTGCTGCGCTGATGGCAAGTATTCATTGTGTAACTTTAACCAGTGTTCAAAATCTTTACCGCTACTAAGACGTACAATTCCTTTACCTAACCAGGCTTCAAGCTTATCAAGAAAGTCATAGACTTCCTGGAGTTCAGCGCCGGTATCGGTGAAGAAATATTCTATTTTTTTATGGATTTTTGGATATTTATCTTTTATATAAATAGCCAGTGCAGCACTATCCTTACCTCCGGAGAGACCAAGTACATGACGTTTTTTCTCAGAATTTATAACAGAATTGATTGTAATTTGATTAGCCATTTTCTTGTACATCCTTAAGCTTTTCCTTATGCTTTAACTTTACCGCAGATTGATCCTTCGATGCAAGAAAATCATTAACCAGTTCAGCCAATACAGCCAACTGTAACTCCTTGCCTGATGTAGAATGGAGTATTTTAAACAGCTCTTTTTTACAGTTTTGAATAATATTTTTTTTCTTATTATCAATAGCAACGACTTCTCTGACCGGTTTATACCCCCTCTTAATTATATTTAGCAGAATAATGTCAAATTCACCATCTATTTCTTCTCTGCTGAGAGTATGATGATTGTGTAGTGTTTCAAGATCTAAAAGACGTTGAGAAAAATCGCAAAGCTTTGTATCAACTTTAGCTATATCTGCATCAGTCCATTTTTTTGTAGGCTTTTGTGCTAAAAACATCAGTATATTTTCCAGCCACTCTTCATCGCTTCCCTCATGTCTGGTTATCCGTTTGATAAAAGCTTTAAAACCATCTGTATCAACTGAGTGTTGCTCCAGCCCTGTATATCTGGATAAAGCTTTTTTCCGTAAAGATGATAAATCATTACCTTTTTCCATATGAAATGCATTAAGCAACATAACAATTTGTCGTTTTATCTTCTCAGGATAAGCATCTTTTAACTCTTTAAGACACTTCTGTAATGCCTGCGATAAACCTTCTACATTCGGATTGTCTTTTTTCAGTATTTTTCCAAATCCCAGTGCTTTGGGAATATCTTCAAACATTAGCGCTTCTGGTGACTTTGCCAAAGCAAAAGAATCTCTTATCTGCCTTGTTTTCTTTGAAAGCAATGAAGATTTGGTTTTTTTTGTATAATCAGGCAAGCCGTTAATCAATTGTGCCAGCGGTTTCACTAACTGGATAACATGCTTAGAAGGCATTTTAATAATTTTGCTGTATTCCGCATAGAGTGATGAGCGCAGACCAGTAATTTTAAAGCGCTGAAAAGTAAATTCATCCGGTCTTTTTACAAACCTATCCAATATTTCATCGGTCATTACCGGTCTGTAACTATGCATTTCGTATAGTGCCAGCTCGTTTTGATAGATCAGATAAGCACTAATATAAAGAATGGGCAAAACACCCGCTTTTACTCCATAAGGTGGAGCCATTAACCGTTCATTCAATATTACAAATGAACGTGGCTCTTTCTCTGTGCTGTCCAGAAATTTTTCGATTTCCTGCCAGACAGGATAAAGTGATGAAGATTTTTTAGGCACCTGAAATAGCTTTTTCTTTACATTGTGCAAACCTGTTTCTCGCAATACTGAACGGTAAATTGCTTTTTCCGGAGGAAATTTTTCTATACCTAAATCATCTTGATCTTTTGGATTAACCAGCATCGCTTCTAACAACCGATTTCTGGCTGCATTAGCCTGAACTGATGGTTTGTCACGATTAATGAGTTCATTGTGTATTTCAGGTGACTGGCTATAGACCTCATCAAGCACTGATGACAGTGCTTCCTGAAATGCTCGTTTAGTCGGTATTTCCAGTCTTTTGCCATGGTGAAACCACAGACATTCCTGCGGCTGCTCCTGTAATCTTTGTAACAACAAATATTCTGAATTTTGTGCTGCGGTTAAACGATCCTCAAATTCGCGTCTGGCTATCGGATCATTATTTAATGCCTGACTGGTGTTTTGTATATGCCGTAGTGATAATGTTTCTGCTACAGCCTGTCTTAACTGTGAACCATTGAGATAAAGTACCACAATATCCAAAGGAGATTAATATTGTACTACGGATTGTTTAAAGATTTTTTCATCATCCTGTGTCATAGCCAAGAAAAAAATAATTCTTGGATTTACAGATTTTGCCGGTGACAGTTTATAGGTCTGCGCATCAACAAACTCGGGAATAAAATATCGTAATGCGCCACTTTTAATGGTATAGCGTCTTGCAACAACCGGCATAAATGCATTGATATGATTCAATTCTGTAGCTAATGAAAACTGACCAATGGCATCCAGTGATTGCTGTAATGCCTCTTCAAGATCAAAGTCACTGCCCTGCCAGACACGGTATTCACCACTAAACCGGCGAAAGGTGATAATTGATTTATCTATCAGCGCTTTCAGTGAATTCGCTACTGCACGCTTACTCTTGCCACAGGTTTCTAAAAGTTGTTTAGATGGCTTTAATCCGCCTTTTGCGCCAATAATGTTAAGCAAGCCAATTGTTTTTAATAATCTTATTTGCTCATCCGGTGCATCGCCTAAACGATCTATTGCAGTTACTACCTCAGCCCAGCGGCGGTGAGTGGTATAATCACCTAAAGCTGCCGGTTGATTAGTAATAAAGTAGTCGTAGATATGATGCGGACAAACTAGATCATTTAAAGTGTTCATGCGTTCAATCATATTCTGAAGACCAAACTCTTCACGGCTACCAAGATAGCTAAACAGCGTTCTTTCATTCTGGGCAATTTTTTGACAAAGAATAGGTAGTAAAATGGCACTGACAGGATGAAGCGGATAGCATGAGTAAAACAGTTTTGTAGCCTGGGCTTCATCTATCACACCGGGAAGTGCTGAACATTCACCCATAGTTTGGGTGATAGTTTTTATTTGTTCAGTAATACCGGCTTTCTCTTTTGGCGTTAATTTATGACTAAAGGCAGAGCCAACAATTCTGAGTACTTGTTCGGCAGATTCTAAAAAAGGAATATCTTCAAATCTTCCCTGAACCTTTGACCACTCATTTTTGAGACTTTCTCCTAAACCTTTTGCATACTGTTCGAAAGACTGATGTAGTAAAACAAAGAGGAACAAATTGCATTCGCTGGGTTTACAGGCATGTTCTGCCAGCGACTGGAGCAAATAAATATCATTGGCACCATAATGACGGGCTTCAAATTCCAAAAATTTACCAAGCTCATCAATCACAAAACAAATTCCTTTGCAATTTTTGCTTGCCAGCGTTTTTTGCAAAGCTTCAACTTGCTGCAACAGATCCGGAATTGATGAGGTCTTCTGCATCGCCAGTTCTTTTAAATCTCTTATTACTTTAAATTTTCCAGCATTATTCAAAAAATTTTCAGCGGCATCACTTAACCCCTGAACGATTTTTTTCCATAACGGCTCAGGAGAACCTGTGATCAATACTTGCAAATAGCCACTGCTTTTTTTAGTCTCTCGTTCAAATTGCTTTGCAATATCAGGTGCTGTTTCCTTAAGCTTTTCGAGTGCGATTTGTGTGGCTTGTAGTTTTGGTGAAGAAAGCAGCTGTGATAAAAAGACTGAACAGGATGATTTCCCTGATCCATAAGGACCGATTAAAGACCACGCCCTTGGCATCGTTTGCTGGTAAAAGCTATCAGCTACCCGCTTAAATAGCTTTAACGCACGGGAAGTGGGTATATAGGCACTAATAACATCAACAGAGCTTGCGTCACGTTCAAGATTGACTGAACGTGTGTAATGTGCATTAACATGGATTTTATGTTTCAGACTCATATTATTGCATCCGTGCACAAGTTGTGGCTGTAGTGTGCATCCACAAAACTAATCGGTTTAACTCTCTTTAGCATAAATAACTGATGCATTCCTGCTGTCTCACGTATTTCAAAAATATCGGGAAAATCATTTTCAAGTTTTTCCAGCTTTGCAACTAAACTTCTCTCTGTTAGCCGGAATACTGAACCTGGCGCAGGATAGTCATCTCTACTATACATAAAGTCTTCAACAGGTATTGCAGTAACATTTTTAACAGAAAACATCTCACAGACGGCATAAGCGAGAATGTCTACCGGGAGATTTGGTCTCGAACACAAGCAAGACTGATAGCTTTTTTCATCAGCATTTTTTGTGATAAGTCTGAGCTCAGCAAACGGTGAGTCAAGTGACTCTTCTGTAGGAATGCGAGCATTTCCTGCTGATTGTGTATACATTCTGGGAAGCAAACCCGCATCATTTTTTAAAGTCCCAGCAGCCGGTTTCTTTCGGTTAGTGACTTGGTTGTTGATAAAATCTGCTAAAGCAGTAGTTAATTCTTCTCCAGTAAATTCAGGCTTGTGGTAGCGATTGAAAAACCAGTACCACGAAGTGGCTTGTTCAGTATTTGTCGCCAAAAGCCAGTGCAATAGCCAGATAGTTGCTTCATCTTCTAAATAAGGATCAAAACCATGTTTTACAGATAATAATTGCTTTCCAAGTTCGGTGGGATGGTTGGTTACAGCGTCAATCATGCAGCAGGCTTTTAGCCAATATTTGATAGCCGCAGCCATATTTTTACCTACACCAAGAATAACAGTAACTTCTTCTGAATCAAAAGCATCACATGTTTTTCCATCGTTAAGAGCCTGAAACCCTTTTGAAAGCCAGCCATAACGTAATGGAAAAGTTTCATGACGACCAAAGGTCATTTTTTCAGCATTGAATTTTAACACAAGATTTTTGCCATTCCGCAGATTATAAATAACCTTATCATAACACGAGTTTTGTATTTAAATATTAATTTTATTAAAATGCTACCCGTCGGCTTTGAAAACACTTAATTCACTTTTAAAAAACTCCTAAAAGCCATAGTACGTTAACAATTGAACCATATCATTGACGTGCGGTATGTAGCATAGCAAGATAATTACATCCTAACCATTAAATCAGGAGGAAGTGGGGTAGCCATTCGACGATAGCTTTAGTTTGAAAATAACCTTTCTACAAATTTTGAAAAACAGGCGTTACAACCGCTGGAAGTTGGGGATTACCAAATTTGTAACTATTCAGCCATAAAATAATATCACCATCACCTGAACCCAATAAAAAAATATAAATTTCTTGACAAATACCTTTTATATACAGTTAGATAGAGGTTTGTAAACAAAAAGAATTTTTTAATTGTGAAAATCAACGGTATAGATATTCAAAAAACTATCACTGATCTAAAGGAACAGCTTGCTGTTGACACAATGATTACGCCTTCTTTAAAAGTAACAATAAACGTATTACTAATTATTCACGAGTTTCGCAATAACAGTTTGGATAGAATTCAGTATTTTTAAATCAGACAGGTATATAACTAATATTTTGAAGAAATCTTCATTCAGACGAAACAAATCTAACACCAGGTATCACTGAACCAGGCATCAAAAATAATTTATAAAATTAAAAAAGATATCCGTGTTTTGTTATCTGCATAAAAATAACTTTAAAAATAAATATATTCTGTGTAAAATGATTTAATTAGTTTGTGTTACAACAGACAAAGGATTTTTAATAGCGAGACTTGTCACTTCTCAATAACCCGCAGCATATTTGATAGTTGTTTTTTTATCCTTTTTATTCAGTTGTTTATAAAATTTTTTGCAAAAAACAACACTCGAATTCATAGTAAATCTAAAAAGTTAATGCTGTTTTCTGCCCCGGGTTATTGAGAAGTTACCAAGTTACCGAGAAAGCAACAAAACAGAGGAAATTCTAGAAATGCCAGCCATTAGCTCAAGAGCAAACACAAAAACTTCACCAAATATTTTAAATCCTGATAATGTAAAAGATTTTCAGGCTACTCAGGGTAATCTACGAAACTTTGGAGAAAAAAAGGATATACCTGATACTCAAAACAGTGCAGATAAAAGAAACTCTGAAATAAAAAATAATACTTCTGGCACAGGAAAAGCAAGCGGGCAAAGCAGAGCACTCTCTGAAATTGCTTATACAAACTACAAAAATCCTGACAGTTACAATCAAATAACAATTGATGAGCAAAAAACAGACAGTCAAGTTAAAAGCAGCACAAACACCACCTCTGCTTATGGCAGAGTCAATGGAGAAAATCAGACAAATATGTTTATGAAAGAGGAATGGAAATTAGGCAGTACAGAGGACACTGTTCAACAATCCTTTAATGTTATAAAGGATAAATTAGCGGACATGAAAAAAATAATAAAAGAAATGATGAAAAAAATGGAAAAAGATCTCGAATATAGAGAAGAAAAAACAGATAATACTCATTTCATCAGAGCACCTGCTTTCAAGACTGCAGCATTATTTGGTTACCCTGTTATGGAAGGAGGAATGTGCCACAGCTCAGCTAAAGGAGGTCTCCTGGCTTGTATACGTCAGGGTGTACCTGAATATATGGAGAGAATGAAGTTTATACTTGATATAATGAAGGATGTTGAGCAAAAGGGTTATACCAGAGAAGAATTATACAAAACAATAAAAGAAAAGTGCTTGGGTGGAATATATGGTAAGAATGCGCATCAGATACTTAACTTTTTTGATGAAATAATGTTATCGAGTGTCTCGATACCGGATGATTCAAGAGAAAATCTTGGTCACCCTGGTCGACAATCTTTGGAATTCCCCAGATCGTTATTTGGCGAAGATGAATTTGAATGCAGGCAACCACATCTTAAGGATAAATTTATTGCTCACTTTTCGTCTGACGAAATAAAAAACTTTCTCCAAAAGCTCAGGGATGAAAATGGTGATAAACCATGGGGTATGGCAATTGGGTTTGGTAAACATATAATTTCTATTGGGTTTGATGGAACCAGATGGTTAGCAGTTAATAGTGATGATCAGATCTATACTGACAGTTTAGATGCAGCTATAAATGTAGCGGTTACTCGATCTTATATCAGGAATGGATATTCGCAGGCTGTTCTGCAGATATTGGGAAATGAAGGGGATAACTTATCTATTAATCAGCAGGAGAAAGTAATCATCTCTGGTATAAAGAATAGTGAGGAATATGCTTTAAAGCGTGATTTGCATCTGGCAATGCAGCATGGGTTTACGGAAACGGCAGAGATGTTAATAGACAAAATAGTAGACAGTTCACCATTATTATCTGAGCAACAAAAGATTATTTACCGTCCTGTTATTTCTCAAAAAGGTTCGATGAAAAAAATCGAAGCATGTATAGATAATATAAAAATATTTTTTCAAAGATTCTTTTTATCGCTCAGAAAGAAAAAACTTTTATCTGCTGAAGAGAGAAAACAGTTATTTATAGATTTACTGAAAGCGAAAGATGATGATTGCCTACCTCTGCGTATTGCAATGCAGTATGGTTATGCAGAAACAGCAGAGGCATATATAAAGAAAATTGCAAAGATAATTAATAATAAAGAGTGGTTATCTGCTGAAGAGAAAAAACAGATATTAATAAAATTGTTGCAGACAGATAAACCAGAGGCACCAGAGACAATTTCATTTCTGTTTTCGTCAATATTCTACGGTCATATGGAAACAGCAACGGCATATATACAAGCAATTAATAATATATCGTGGTTATCTGCTGAAGAAAAAAAACAAGTAATACTCCAGTTACTTAAAAATGATGATGGATATAGTATATGCGCTGCAATACTCAATAATAATCCGAAAGCACTGGAGATATATATGGAGGAAGCTACAAAGTTAATTAAAAGTCTTTCGTTGTCTGCTAAAAAGAAAGCTGCTCTGCTATTAGATTTACTGACAGTGAAAGTTGATGGTAATAGAGGACGTCACCAGCTTAATCTGTTCCAAAATTATGAAGTAATGAAGGTGTATATACATAAAATTGTACAAGCAATTACAGAAATATCACCATTATCTTCTGAAGAGAAAACCGCTCTGTTGGAAAAATTACTCATATTGAAATCTTCTGATGATGATGAGGGTTCAACAGTTTTGGTATATTCCATGTGGAACCCTTGGTATAGAACAGCAGTTAAAGAATATATGAAAACACTTATGTCAGAACTCAAAAACATTATACCTGCTGAAAAACAAAAGCAGTTCATGACAAAGCTGCTGAAAGAAAAAGGTTTTATGGTATGTACGCCGATAGAAATAGCTAAAATAGTTGGTGATGAAGAGATAATAAAATTATTTGATCAGGCGCTTGGTTTGACCCGAGAAGTTGCCACCGAACAACATTGAGTAAAACAGAAAAACAGGTCTTACACAATGTTTGCCCGGTGAAACGGGCAAAACACCTAATGAGCTTTATCCCAATTGCTTCCGGAGCCTATATCAACAATTAACGGGACATCCAGCTTTAATGCGCCTGAGAGATATAGTTAAAACTGGTGTTTAAAAAGTTGAAAAAAAGTGATAAGTCTGTTT
>JAPORK010000476.1:0-3958 GCA_026710285.1 Endozoicomonadaceae bacterium
GATGTAATCTCAGTAATACCGCATTAGTGTCTCCGTTGAAAAGTTTCATAATCTGGCTGCTCCTGGTGATATCACCAAAAGCGACCATGATCGCATTATAAATACTCTCTTCAGTTACTCTTGTTTTGTTGAATTGGCGCAACCTTTTACTTAAAGCATCAGGCAGGTTTGCAGCAATATGTCTTGATATTCCTTCATCTAAAGTTCCATGTCCTTCAAAAACTCCCAGCGCGGTAGTGAGAACTTCCTGATCTCCTGACTTAAGTGTAAACTGGATAGCGTGTGTGGTGTCTTGCATTTTATTTACCCCCCGGTCTTCAGGAATATCAACACCTTTTAAGCCTTTATAATGAAAGGATGTCAAATCTATTGAAGGCTTAAAATTAGCAACTTCTGTGGCTTTTGTATTAAAGTCTTTACCATCTTCTTCCTTTGTTACGACATTGACCCAATATAAGACGATTGCTCTTTGACCAGGCTGAAATACTGTGAAGTAAACTTTTATATGAACCTTTATGAGAACCCCGAAATGTTTTGAATAGCTTCCCAACCTTCTGCACCAGATAAAATTGCATTGACGACAAGAAACATAATGTCTAAAAAATGTGACTAAGAGACAGTCTTTAGGGAGGGTAGGGGATATCAGGGTAATGACCAAAAGGCGTTCTGCTGATCCAATATTTTGCCCAAATACCCGGCGATCTTGCTGAGTCCCTGCAAATCATCTTCATCAAACCTGTTGATAACCGGACTATCTATATCTAATACAGCCATGACGGTTCCTTGTAAAACAACCGGTAATACTATTTCACTTTTACTGGCTTTATCACAGGCAATATGTCCTGTAAAAGCATTTACATCGCTAATAACCTGGCTCTTTTTCTCAGCAAATGCTGTTCCACACACACCTTGTCCATAAGGAATACGGATACAAGCTGGTTTTCCCTGAAAAGGTCCAAGCACGAGTTCTTTTCTATTTGCACGATAGAAACCTGCCCAGTTTACTTCTGGCAAACCAAAAAACAGCAGGCTTGCGGTATTGGCAAGTATAGCCAGCGCATCTTTTTCATCAGTTGTTATGCCTTTAAGAAACAATAATATCTCTTCATACAACTCAGGTTTTGAAAGGTTATTCTTTAAGTCAATTTCAAACATAAAAATAGTAATCCCAAGCTTAATATTTTCATAATATTGCAAAAATTATCCGGAACATTGCTACTAATTAGTAACGCTTTTTGTTCACCTTGTAAACATCAACAGACCCCAGCATACATTAAATACGAGTCAGTGTGTAAATTTTGTTAATCCATACAATCTTTTTCTGTCAGTCGTACTTCTCTGTAAACTATCATATAAGTAATTGAAAAGTATAAAATACATAAAAATCAGATTAAGTCATTTGTTGAATTTTAAACAGAACAGCTTCTATCTGTTAAAATATTCTGATTAATCGCCGTTTCAACTTATAGTGAACGCTATCCACAAATGAATTATTTTCAAAAAATGAAAAAAATAATAAGAATTTTCATTCACTTATAAAAAGTTGAGGAAATGGTATGAGTCTGTTTGCCAGAGGGTATTTATTCCAGAAGGTAGAATCAGGAGCAAATTTTATCTTAATTTGTGTCGCCTGTTTATTTTGTATTGCAACGGGTCTTCTTAATACGGTCAGTGCCTCTTCCTTCCAAAAAACAACTTTGTGTGAAAAAAATCATTTAATACGAGAGAAGCTTATTAATACAGAACCTGCTATTGATTTACAAATTCCTCTCAGGTTATCAGACAGTGCAAGCTGCTTTTCACCAGAAGAAAATTTGTTCTTTGTTGCGCTGATTGCCGCTCAAAATGAATTAGGACCCAATGCACCATGGTATAAACAACTCCATGATGACAGCCAGGAAAGATCTACTCAGGCTTGTATTATTTTGGGATATGATCAAAATAATACAACGAAAAACCTTTCTCAGTGTGTACAGGAGCACGTTGCAGAATTGATGCAACCTCATAAGCATAAATATATGCAGGCATCGTGGAACTATATTAAAAAACGCAATGCAAAGGCTCATATGATCATGCAAACATGCATGGATAGTTTTTTACGCTATTTACCTGATTTACCCGATAACATCTATTTTCCGTTAGCTTATTACGATAGTCAGTTGCATTCATGGCCCGACTGGTATGTTAAAAAAAGAATCCATGATGAGCCCTGGCTACAAAACATGAAAAATATAAAAGGTAGCGACATTGTGAAACAAGCCCTCGGAAATGCTTGTCCGGGTGAAATGATTTGGTGGTTATATGCTAAATAGATCATCTGTATGAACAGATAATCGCTGAGTGTGTAAAAATAGTGAAAGAGAAAAATTTTTTTACATAAAAGAGCGGGTAGTGTACATAGATATAATTAAGAGCAGGAAGAGAAGTATATCTTTGTAAATTATAGTAAACCATCTCTGTTCAGCACTGAATTACTACACTTTAGCAACGGTTTTGCACATCAAAGACAAGAGGTTACTTACCAACTCCTTTGGTTTTTTTTAGTCATCAGTTACACTATTCAGGTTTATTGATTTTTGTGCCGGAACTTCCATGAATACGCTATTTGTAAAAAAATTAACCTCTGTAGATTTTTCTTTTCTCTGTCCTGAAAGAGGGCTGGTGGGTGAAACATGGCTTGTGGATGTTTTTCTGCATGGCAAGCTAAACCAGGAAGGAATGGTATTTGATTTTGGACATGTGAAAAAGCAGATGAAATCATTGATTGACGGCTTTGCAGATCACAAATTATTAATACCAACCGCCTGTCCATCGGTTAGCTGTGCAGCCACAGACGAAAATATTACGGTTACTATGCAAAATGATAGTTGTGGATATATTAGTTGTACATCACCAGTGCAGGCTGTTTCACTACTGAACCTGAAAGAGATTTCACTTTCTGCTGTAACACCTCTGTTAAAAAAGTATGTTAAACAGTATTTACCTGCAAATGTCACCGATGTTGATCTACATCTTTATCCGGAAGCCATAGAAGGTTCCTTTTATCATTACAGTCATGGCTTAAAAAAACATAAAGGAGATTGCCAGAGAATTGCACATGGTCATCGTTCAAAAATAGAAATATTTGTGGATGGGGAGCGTTCAGCAGAAGCGGAAAATAACTGGGCAAACCTGTGGAAAGATATTTATTTAGCTTCGCAGGAAGATATTTCTGACCAGTTTACAAGAGAAGATATGCAATATACTTCTTTCAGTTATATAGCGATACAAGGGGAATTTTCAATAACATTGCCTTCTCACAAATGTTATATGATTGAAACAGATACTACCGTTGAGCTGTTGAGTGAACATGTAGCAAAAGTATTCAAAAAACAGTATCCTGAAAAATCTGTTCGCATCATGCTATATGAAGGAGTGGACAAAGGTGCTGTCAGTTACTCAAATAATTTGTAATAGAAAAATTTCTGTGATTTTTATCTGTATTTACAAATATTGCCAAAGGAAAAGCAAAAAAGAATAGCCGTTACAACGATATTCCGAAATCCTCTCCCAGAGTGTCTATACTTGATTTTCACAATTAAAAATAGTAGCGATTGAGACTTACTATGAGTATAAAGGCACAACCCCGGGGGTTCTGGCATATTGCTGCGCTCAATATGGCAGAATTTTTTAGTTATTATGGAATGCGCAGTTTATTGATACTGTTTTTCACGCAGTACCTATTATTTTCAGATAAACATGCTTATATGCTTTACGGCTCTTACACTGCCCTTGTATGGGTAACGCCTATCATTGGCGGATATCTTGCAGACCGCCTGCTAGGTTATTATTTTAGTGTTGTTCTCGGTGTTAGCATGATTTTTCTGGGTAATGTGATTTTAGCATTATCAAATGATTACCATGCGTTAATTTATTTTTCCATGGCGATCATTATCTGTGGATATGGCTTCTTTAAAGG
>JAPORK010000476.1:3968-8815 GCA_026710285.1 Endozoicomonadaceae bacterium
AATGTCTCCTGTCTTGCCAATGAACTTTATCAACAATATGATCAACGAAGAACTTCTGGTTTTTCATGGCTTTATTCAGCTGGAAATTTAGGTGCACTGCTGTCAGCTATATTATGTGGTTGGGTTGCTTATGTAACGAAAAGCTGGCATGTAGGATTTGCATTAGCCAGTTTTTTTCTTTTGTGTGGTATTCTTTTCTTTCTTTCCGGACGCAAATATTTTAATCATACCCGCTCTGTAAATATGAAAATACTTAATAATAAAATGTATATTTTTAGTAATAAGTATTGGATGATGGCAATGTTGTTACTGGTGATTTTATTTTTTGTCTTGTTGCTGCAACATCAGATAGCTGTTTATCTGTTAATTATCATCGGTATCATTTCAGCCTTTTTTCTGATTAAAATTATTTCTCACTGTACATCTGATGAAAGAAAGCGTGTTGTCTATATCTGTATATTTACGCTTTTTGCCACTGTATTTTGGGTATTTGACCAGCAAAATGGCAGCTCTCTCATTCTGTATATTCAGCGCAATGTTGACAGACATTTATTTGGAATTACCATCCCGACAGCGGTATTTCAGTCAGTGAACTCAGGCAGTGTCATTATCGGAGGGTTTTTTGTAGCCTGGTTATGGAGAGTATTAGCCAATGCAAAAATTAATGTACCTTCACTGATTAAGCTCAGTATGGGTAATTTGCTGCTGACTATAGGTTTTATTCTCATTGCCTGTTCAGCTTATCATGCACACCATTCACCAACGGGTCATACGTCAGTAACATGGGTCATCATAGGAATGATTTTAATTGGCGTTGCAGAGCTTTTTGTTGATCCTGTTGTAACGGCGAAAATTGTCCAGTTAAATCCTGCAAACAGCAGTGGGATACTAATGGGAATTTATATGTTGGTCACAGGTTCTTTTGCCAATTATATTGCCAGTCAGCTTGCATCGCTGACAGATGTTCAGCAGTCAGGCACGATAACTACCATTGAGCGAATACACATGGCTGATATTTACAGCATTATTTTCAGGAATATCTCTATAACCGGTATAGGTATTACAGCAGGATTGATTATCTTTAGTATGGTTATTCATCGCTTATTGAAACTGACCGCATCTGAATCCTGAATAAGCCGTCTGTTGGTTTTGCATATATTTGCTTTTTCCTTTAGTAACAATTGTTTTATAAAGTGGACCAGGTATTTTGCAGCGGAATTCTACAGGCACTTGTCTGCACTGCGATTAAAAAGTAATCCGGAAAATTTGCTATCACTGATAAGGCATGAAATAAAAGGTTTCATTACGACGAATCATGCCTAACTCTTCTCTTGCATAAGCTTCAACTGATCTTTGATCATTATTTTGCAATTGGATTATACGATGACTTATTTGTTGATTTCTTGCGGTTATTTTGTCATTAATCGTTTGTTGTTGTGATATGGTATGGTTTGTTTTTATAAGTTGATATATGCCGTAATGACCAAACCATAGCTGATGTTGAAACAGTAACAATAATAACCACAGCAATAGAGTAAGTGAACGCATGATATATTTTCTGCCTCTGGTAACTAATTGATTATTTAATATTAACAATAGTTCAAAGAATAATCTCCCTATTCCAAATTTCCAGTGATACTTTCAACGTTTCCATAGCTATGCCTGAAAAAACCAGCTGTAATCCATTGCTGGTATTTACAGCGTACTTTCTATAAGATTGTACATGCTGCAAATATCTATGTATAAGAGTATGATACCAGCTGCAGCATCTGTTATTAAATCTGCACGGTTTTTATAGAAGCCCGGTTACCGCTACGTTTTTATAATTTAAATTCAGGATTGCTTTTTTCATTTGCATACGATACAAAGATTATTTTACAATGATAAAGAGATATAGTATATCTGCCGTAACCTGATACTCAGTTCATGTACCAGGTTGTAAAGCGTAAAATTCCAATGCATAAGAAATCAAACGGGTCAGTTTCACCTAATCGAATCAACAAATTTTGGTCAGTAAAAGCCACGAAAACACTCTTTCGGCAGATAAAAAGTTTACTATAAGCTGAACCAGTTAACACATTATTACTGTATCAAAACCTTTTCAATAGTGGCTTAGCAATATAAAAAATTTAGAAATTAATTTTGTAAAACAAGATTTTTAATTCAATGAGGGCATAAAGTGAATTTTAAAAAATGGTTTACCACAATTTTTTTTGCATCAGCTGCCTTATGCTTATTTATTTATGCAGAAAAAAATTTTTCACAGACTCACACTCTTTCTGTTAATGCTGATAAAAAAATGGATCGGATGATCTTTTTTGGTGATGATCTAACTGATTCAGGTAATTACCCTGAGCCTGCAAACGTTCATCTGCCAAATATAAGTAATTTTAATTTATATGTTCCGCTTACTAATCCTGTTCCTGCACAGCTATATGGTAAGGAAAACACACCTGATGCAGCATTTCTAAAAAAGTCAGTTCCACCACAAGGCAAGATTAACGGAAAAAAGAGAGCTTTATATAGTATTAACTGGTCACTGTATCTGACATGGTCTGTGCACCCTGATCAGCAATTAACGACATGGTATTCCTATCAGATGCACCCCTCTTTACCTGTGACCAACCTTAATTATGCATGGGCAGGAGCCATTGCAGGCAATACTAATAAAAAATCAACTGAATGTTTTGATTTTACAGGAAATGCTTATCCGGGTTCCTGTACTGCACAAACTATTATTAAACATAAGATCAATTATCTGAATAAAACTAATCATGAAGCTAATTATGATAAAAATCTCCATTATGCATTTGAAGAAGTACAGATTCCTGATTTAAAAAAACAAATTTTTTTCTATTTGCATGATCATACAGTAAGTGTTAAAAATAATACTACTTTTTTTATTAATATCGGTGAAAACGACTTGAGAAATTATTTCAGGTTATACTCAGTCAACCTGCCGCTACCAACAACAATATTAACTGAATTAATTTATAGCTATATTCATGGAATAATCTCTAATGTTGTTAATGCAGTGGACCAAATTGAAAAAGCTTATAATCAAACATCTTATAATTACAAAATTTATATTCTGACCGTACCGGATCTGACTAATAATGTTGAATTTTATGAACAAGAATTCATACTTTTTACGAAAGAAAAGTTCAGACAAAATATAAAATATAGTATCGATACTTATAATAAATTACTTGCTGATGCTTTTAAGGGAGATGAACATGTTATTATTGCAGACACAGCTCATTTCATTGATCAGGTAGCTTACCAGAAAAAATTTATCGACTCAGTTGAAAAAGGTATATCCTGTATTGAAGATCCTTCCGGTAATTATACTGATCCGGTTCTAGCGTTAAACAAAAACTGCATTTACTTCAATAATAATGAAAATGGTGCTATTGCAAGTTATTTTAACTGGAATTATACCAGCTTTGTTTCTGATATTCATAAGTGGATTGCTCGTTTTATTTTTAGTAAAATGGATTGATTAATCTTAAGCCTGTCTTTTACTACACAATAGTGCAGCTTTTATTTTGTCACATGCTTCAAAATTCCACTCAGGGCGATACTCTTTCTATTGTTTTTGTTTTTTCTGGTCTGAAATAACAACCTCTCTACAATTGTTGTCGTTTATGTAAAAAAGAGTCTATCATTTTCATTCATTGTCATTATATAAAAACATCTTCAGTAAAACGATCTCTGAGTTTTAAAGTAAAGTGAATTTCCGGGGAGTTCTTTGTGTCTGACCAGAAGTATTCTCTGTATATTATATCCAGACAATCTATGTCACAAAATTTAATACCATTGCCATCTAAATTATATATTTTCCATGCAAAATTGAGTTTTTGTAATACACCAATATGAGAGAGATGGGATTGGTCAAAACGATCACCACCACCACCAATAACAATATATTCTCCATCAGGTACCATTTCACTAAGAGTATAAGGATGCTTTAATGGTTTCCGTATAACAGTATGACTACCATCAGCTACAGAATTTAATATGTTATCCAGAGATTTCTGGTATGTTAATACATGGGAAATCTTTGATTCATAACAACAGCAAGTGTCGATAAAAGCTGAAAATAAATTTAATGATAAAGGCTTACCGTTAATCCGTGCGGTCAGAAGAATAGCTTCTGTGTCGCAAACAATTAAGGAGTGAAACTTAGATGTTATCAACCATTCCCAGATGATATCTATTCCTTTTGCGTCCTTTATAATCAGATTATTGTTTTTATCAATAAGATCAAATAAACGGTTTTGAAGAAGATAAGTTTTCAGCTCTGAACCTATTGAACGTACTACTAAATCACGGGGTAAAATTACCGGATTAGATACTCTGAACATTTGGTAAGCACCTTTGGGTCGGTACATCATCTTCATTTCTATAGCTGTTTCCTCCGCAGCTGCACCCAAAAAAGCCAGTGCTGCACCTGCTGCAATATTGACTGCCAGATCTGCAAGACCTGTTACTGAAGCGGCAATACCAAGTCCTTTATTAGCAGGAACAGCTGCTGAGGCAATAGGAAGTGTGCTGGTCAGTGCAGAACCTGCCAGTGCAGCGCTCATCGCAGTTGATCCTCCGGTAAGAACTGAGGCACCTAAAGTGACTATACACAGACCGGAACCAATCACAGCGGCAGTAATGTTAGCCCATTTCTTATGCAGTGCACCGAGTCCAAATGTTGAAATATAACCTGCCCACTGCAAGGTATTTCCCAGCCAGTGCGGCATATTTCCTGAAGGGTCTGTATTCATAACCGGATTATTATTGCCAAAAGCATAGCCATCTCCTGCCGGATCTTCACTAACAAAGTAACGTTGTTT
>JAPORK010000461.1 GCA_026710285.1 Endozoicomonadaceae bacterium
CGTACGTAATAATAAAATATTTTGCTTTTGTACCACCGATATGAATATCATGCATTTTATGATATAAAGGATACCACTGACCATTACTTCTCTGTTGCAGATAAAAACTCTGACCTATAGAAGTTATCAGACTATTAGTTATCGGATTAAAATGAGTTAAATTCCAGCTCCAGCCAGTTCCTAATCCGTCAACATTCATATTAGCATTGCTGCTATAATTGACTTCCAGATTAATATTTGGACCATGCCCAAAATTACTGAGTAAACTACCGGCTTTAACATGCACACTTAAGATACCAGTTCCCGGATCAATCTGCGCTCCCCACACGCCTTTAAAGTTAAAAGCATTTGACCATGGGCTTTTTTCTGCTGTTCCTGCTTCAGATAATGTCACTTGATAATCAGGTGACTTTTTTTTATGCTCATGTCTATGTGAAAAAAACAGATTAGCAGATGAATAAGCAACCACAGATGTATAAAAGATTAAAAATATGGAAATGGAAAAGAGTGTTGTAAAATTTAGTAATAGTAAATATTGTTTACATAATGGAGATTTCATGAAGATGTTACTGCTATTACCAGAATGGTTGTGACATTTAAGATAATGTTTTCCATTTAAAATAGATGATTTATTTGTCATCACGTAACTATTATTTTACGATATATCTCTTTATTTATACAAAAATTAACAAGGGAAAAAGCATATAATATAAATTCTTTTGAACATTTTTTACGTGTACCTGTGGTCAATCCATTTTCCTAAATGAGATTAGTTTTTATTGAAGGGTTTATGTATGAAATACAGGGCAGGATAACCCGACGCTAGCTTTATTATTCAGTTCGTGTAACGTCAACGAATAGAGTTAATTTTTGTCCTGTCTGTAAATGAATGTTTTTTAAAGTATTCCAGTTGCTTATCTGACTAACAGCAACCCGAAATTTATCTGCAATATTATGAATTGATTCACCTCTTTTTACTGTATAGTAGACTTTACGTATCACGCTGCCAGGATGAGAAAACTGTGGTTTTAGCGTTGTATCATCGGCAATTTTTCGCCAGATAATTAATTCCTGCTTTGGTTTAAGAATAGATGATGATGTAATACTATTCCATGCTGTTAACTGCTCAATGCTGGTACGATACTTTTTAGATATACGCCACAAAGAGTCACCTGGTTGCACTACATGGTTATAACGAATATGATTATCCTGTCCTACCCAGAGTAATAACTTTTGTCCCGGATGTAAAGTTGCATCTTTTTTGAGATGATTCCATTTTTGTATTTGCTCAGGCAGCAGGTTATGTGATTTTGCTATAGTCCACAGATTGTCAGCGGGTCTGACTATATAGTGATACCGAATTCTTCCATCTTTGTCACTCGCTATATTTTTTGCCTGTGCCAGTGCCAGCGCTTTTTGTTCATGGTTCAATATTATTTTATTGTCAACAGGCTGCGGGATGAGCAAAGGTTCACCAACATAAATGATATCATTCTCAAGGTGATTGATTGTTTTAATTACATCAACTCCGATGTTAAATGCATTTGCAACAGAAGAGAGTGTATCACCTGAATGAACAGTGTAACGATGCCAGCTAATTCGTTCATTAGGTGCAATTAATGCCAGTTGCTCTCTGAATGATGTCGCATTATTTACAGGAATGAGCAAATGGTACGGACCATTCGGATCAGTTGCCCAGCGATTGTACCCGGGATTGAGTTGCCGCAATTCTTTTTGTGTTATCTGTGCAAATTGAGCTGCTCTGTCTAGGTCCAGTTGTGAGCCGGTATCTACAATTTCAAAATGAGGTTGATTAGGAATTGGCTTTAAAACAATATTGTATTTTGCAGGATTTTGAATGATTTTTGCTACGGCCAGTAGTTTAGGGACATAATTTTCAGTCTGCTTTGGTAATTTTAAATTCCAGTAACCGATGGGTTGTTGTTTTTTTAAATTTCTTTGAATGGCTTTGCTTACTGTACCATAACCGGCATTATAAGCGGCCAGAGCAAGTTCCCAGCTGTTAAAATTTTGATATAGCTCCTGGAAATAATTTAAAGCGAATTTTGTTGCCGTGATAATGTCGCGACGACCATCAAACCACCAGTCCTGCTTAATTTCATAATAACGTCCTGTTGATGGCGTAATCTGCCATAATCCTGAAGCCAGTCCGTTTGAATAAGCAAACGGGTCAAAAGCACTTTCAACGGCGGGTACCAAAGCAAACTCAGACGGCATATTTCGTTTATCCACTTCATCCATGATATAGTAAAGATAGGGTCTTGCTCGCTCCATGAGGCTTTGAAAATGATAGGGATGTTTACTAAACCACTGAATGTAATAGTCAATGCGCGGATTACTATATTGATGTACGCTTGTGCTTAATCCGGCTTTGATTCTGTGCCAAAGCTCATCGTATTCTGATGCTGTTGTGTGAAGATTTTTACTGTATTGACTGTTATGCTTAACTGGCATTACCTGAGCCGTCAGTGTTTTCTGAGTGCAACCGGAAAGGAAACTCAAAATAATTGCTCCGGGAGCAAGCCACTTCAAACAAGTGTGAAATATGCCTGAAATATATAACGGATTCATACTATTTTTATTATTAAGTTTAGACATTGATGTATCGCGACTCTGAGTAAAAACATAATCTTGCTTTAAAGAAATGACTCTTTTAAGTTGTTATGATCGTAAATAAACAAAGTTATATTATAATTATCACCCGGTTAGATGCAAATAATACAATATCAGCACATGGTTAAGTTAGCAAATAATTTATCTCTGATGATAGTTAAAAACCATCTTTCCATTGGCGTAATGTTGCAAAAACGCTAATTTCTGATGATAACTGTTTTCCACACCAGGCGGAACAATTTTTAATAATATCATGCTGTTCTGTGCGTAAAAAAGGATTAATTTTTTTCTCTGCCTGAAGAGATGTTGGTACCGAAGGTAAATTTTTCTCTCTTAGTTGCTGTACTTCCCGGATACGTTGTTGTAAATGTAAATTTGAAGGTTCAACACACAGTGCAAATTTTAAATTGTTCTGCGTATATTCGTGTGCGCAAAATAGCAGTGTTGAATCATGCAGATTGTTCCTGATATAGTGAACAGAATTGTACATTATTTCTGCATTTCCTTCAAAGATACGCCCACAACCAGACGAAAAAAGTGTATCTCCAATAAATAGTACGGGCTGCTTCAGTAGCGTATCACTAAAATAGGCGATATGATCAAGTGTATGTCCTGGCACTGCAATTACTTTAAATGTTCCTGCTGGCAAAGCTAGGTTGTCATTTTTTTTTAAAACATGTGTAATCTTCGGGTGGCTTCCGAGCGGACCGTAAACCGGAATATTGTGATTATTAGTGAGTTCATCAACACCTCCGGTATGATCGTAATGGTGGTGTGTAATTAATATGCCTACCAGACGAACTTTATTCTTTTGGCAATATCTTTCGACAGGAAGCGCTTCTCCTGGGTCAACAGCATAAGTAGTGTTTCTGAATTTATCAGTAATCATCCATATGTAATTATCGCTAAAGGCAGAAACAGGGTCAATTTTTACCATAGTAATCCATCATATAATTATTATGAAGTTAAAATTTTATACCAAAATAGTTAGTTTAAAGCAGATTATATGCATAAAAAACAGTGTAAACGACTTTAAATTTTGTATTTTTTGTAAATGGTTTATTATTGAAATAATATCTTTATTATTGCACCTTACAGTTTTTTCTTCACTTGTTTTATTATTTTTTTACATTAGCAAACCGTCTTGCTGGTTATTAACTGCTGCTGTTATGGGTTGTACCTTTCGGGTACTTTAACTTTACACATCAAACAGGCGGAGATCAGTATGAGTAATATTATCCGTGTTGGTTGTTTTTTTGATGGGACCGGAGAAGATGCTTATAATTTGCTTGATATGAAGCAGTGTAATACTCACTTCAATGCACAAATCAACTTTGAGCAATGTAATGTTATAAAGAAGTGGAATACAAAGGGTAGTTCTTATCGCAATAGTTATACTAATATTTTCCGGTTATTTTGTCTGTACAGCGGTGATATTGCTATCTATATAGAAGGCACAGGCACTGAAAAGGGCAAAAGAGACAAGCGTTTCCCTGATGAAGCTTTGGGGGCAGGAAAGCGCGGCATTGTAGCAAAAGCAAAGCAAGCTATAACAGAATTAACCACAAAACTGGCAAACATTACAACGCCTTACAATAAAATTATTTTAGATATTTTTGGTTTTAGCCGTGGTGCAGCCAGTGCCCGTCATTTTGCAAATGAAGTCTATAAAAATAAGCAAAACAAACCTAATGTATTGGTGCAGGCACTTAATTTAGAAGAAAAAAATATTATAATTGAAATTAACTTTATTGGTTTATTTGATACTGTTACTGCATTAGGAACATTTAAAAATATCTTTGATATAGCCTCATCACTTAATCCGGGTATTAATCTTTATCTTCCCCCTGATATTGCCAATAAGGTTTTCCAGCTTAAAGCTGATAATGAGTACAGGCAATATTTTTCTTTGAATTCAGTGCTTCCTGAACATCAGGAAGTTGGTCTTTATGGTGCTCATGCTGATGTGGGGGGAGGGTATACTGATGAGGATTCTGCTGATGTTGATGAAGAAACCACAATACAAATGGAACCTCTTTGCATTGATTTTACTAATGAAAATCAGGTGAAAAAATTAAATCAGAGCATAAGAAATTCATATGCTAATTATAAGGCTTATCTGTCTTCACCTGATGATATGTCTGTCCATGAACAGCAATGGCAGGAACCTGATCTGAATTTACTTTATAACAAAACAGATGTCCTTGACAGAGGTATTTACTTTACGGTTATGCATCGTAAAATAAAGAAAAATTTTGAGTTATTAGCGGGAGATTTAATGCGTGTTGTTGCAGTTAAACACAATGTCCCTTTTAAACTTTTCTCTGACCATTATATAATTCCTGATGAGTTAAAGCCTGTCTGTGAAAGTTACTACCAACAAATAGAGAAATTGGGAGAACATAGTGGTTCTGTTAAAGTGAGTCAGGAAAAAGAACGGTTGTTGTTTTGTCATTATATTCACTGTTCAGATAGCTGGAACACGCAATTAATCTTTTTTTATCCAAATAAGCCTCATTTGGTTGATGGGCGGCGAATTCGTTATTGTTATGAGAATAAACCGCAAAAGAATTATCCGGTACAAATGTTTTAAAGTTTACAGATATGGATAAAAACGCACTGTTTTGCAGTTTTTTTCTGGTGCGTAGTACTATGTATCCCGGAAAAAAACAGTGTTATTTTTATTTTCTGCAAAAAATTATATACTTATTCAACTTGAAAAAATCGGATTCATTTTTGTATCACTCTTTAATAATAATGATTTCTGGTAAAATAAACCCAATATTTTCAAGTCAGATTGGTATATACCGATTCTTGCAGTCCGTTAAATTTAAGTTTTTCCAGGCTGATATTATTTGATACGACTGACATACTCTCCAGTGCGTGTATCAATTTTTAGTGTCTCACCTTCATTAATGAATAAGGGGACTTTAACAACAGCTCCGGTAGATAATGTGGCTGGTTTAGAGCCGCCTTGTGCTGTATCACCTTTTAAGCCTGGGTCTGTTTGTACAACTTCAAGCTCTACAAAATTAGGTGCGGTAACAGATAGCGGTGTTCCATTAAATAGTGTAACTGTATATAACTCTTGTTCTTTTAACCAGTTAGAAGTATCAGCAACGGCATTTTTTGTTGCGGCATGTTGCTCATAAGAGCCATCTGTCATCATAAAGTGATAAAACTCACCGTCGGTATACACGTATTCCATTTCCAGTTCAACAACGTCGGCACCTTTGAGTGTTTCTCCGGATTTAAATGTACGCTCCCACATTTTTCCGTTGATGAGATTACGGAGCTTCACCCGATTAAAGGCTTGTCCTTTCCCAGGTTTAACAAACTCGTTGGAAATAATGCTGCAGGGATCACCATCAAGCATTACCTTTAAGCCTGCACGAAATTCATTTGTACTATAATTTGCCATTAGATCCACATTATTTTTTGCACAGATTAAGTTAGTGAAAGCTTCTCAGCTTTTTTATTAATACACAATAATAACGCATTAATGTGCTAATTTACATTTTGATGAAAAATAATATCGGTTATTTCGATGTGAAGCAGCATAGCTTAAGGGTAGATTGTGCAAAGTTATCAATGAATTTTGAGCAATAATCAACAGGCACAACCTAAGCTTACCGTTTCTTCCGGAGAGAGAAAAATTTTCTAATGAGTAAAACCGTTCAGTTGATGCTAATTAAATGCACCAGCAATAAATACAACAATGGTATTTTTTTTATTGCAGTAAATTCATAACGACAGAATAATTAAAAAATGTCATCCTTTAGCTGTATTAACTGTCAAAGTGATGTCCATATCCGGGTTTTATAAATAAACCAAAAGCAGATAGATTTCAGGTTCATCGCTGTGCCATAAAGATATCGCTATAATAATAAGTTTATTCTTACATTCTCAGTCAGGAAATATTGAAAAACCATATATACAGCTATTTAATGGTTAAAAACACATATGAGTTTCCATTATCTGCTAAATAAAGATTCAATGGAGAGCCCTTGTTGTTCTAAAATAATGCGCAGGCGTTTTAGCGCTTCTACCTGAATTTGTCTTACCCTTTCCCGGGTTAAACCTATTTCTTTACCAACTTCTTCCAGTGTGCTAGTTTCATATCCTCTTAAACCAAAACGTCTGGCTACGACTTCCCGCTGTTTTTCAGAAAGTTCACCCAGCCAGCGATCAAGGCTGTCATTGAGGTTGCTGTCCTGAAGTAATTCAGCAGGATCGCTTTCTTTTATGTCTGCAACAGTGTCCAGAACAGATTTATCAGATTCATGACCCAGTGGTGTATCAACAGAGGTGACGCGTTCATTCAGCCCCAACATCCTTTTGACATCACTGACTGGTTTATTTAATAGTGCAGCTATTTCTTCTGGAGTAGGATCATGATCAAGTTTTTGGGTTAATTCACGGGAAGCACGAAGATAAACATTGAGTTCTTTTACAACATGAATGGGCAGTCGAATTGTGCGTGTTTGATTCATGATGGCCCGTTCAATGGTCTGTCTTATCCACCAGGTGGCATAAGTAGAAAAACGAAACCCCCTTTCAGGATCAAATTTCTCTACTGCTCTAATGAGTCCAAGGTTGCCTTCTTCAATAAGATCCAGTAGTGAAAGTCCTCGGTTTATGTAACGCCTGGAAATTTTTACAACAAGTCGAAGATTGCTTTCAATCATTCGCTGTCGCCCTGCATCTACACCTTTGCGGGCAAGACGAGAAAAATGTGTTTCTTCTTCAGGAGAAAGTAAAGGAGAAAAGCCAATTTCATTTAAGTAAAGTTGTGTTGCATCTAAAGATTTAGCAAAACCATCTTCCGTGCTGCGATAGCGATTAACAGAAGCAGCAAAATCACGATTTGCTGACAGTGTTGCGTCATCATCTGGGTTATTTAACAGATTCTGTTGTTCGTTATCTGCTTCATTTTCTTCAGTTTCAATCAGCTCCAGATCATCAATATCAGATAAAAAGATATCATCTGACATTTTAACTTTTGTTGTATCTGAATTTTTACTGAAGTCATCCAACTCTGCTTTTTCCCTCTTTAACGCCATAAGTTCCGCCTTATTATTTGATTTTGCTCAGACAAATCGGATAATTTACAAAAATCAAATTGTCCGATAACTTTGTTAATTATTTAGCCTTTTATTAATTACAATTCTTTTATAAAGGGAGCCTACAGAGTCCCTTTATTACTGATGAACCTGGAGCACAAACCTGATTGATCTTGTTTTGCAGAGCCAGTTTCAATGATTTTTTTTTTGTTGTATCTTTTTCATAGACAAAAATTTACCCGTTTTGTTTAGTGTAACTGTTGAGATAATTTTTCTGTTCCCGAATATAATGAGGTTACCATATTATGAAATATTGTTGCCATATGTGTATGTTACAATCTGACTATTATCATCTTTTTAGCAGCCGTTAGTGACGATACGTGTATCTGTGTTTTACTGTATTTTTGCTCTAACACTTTGCTTAATAATAGTTTTTAATTTTTGCCCGTAAGTTTGCCCTATTTTTTGCATGACCATTTATAGTACATAATTCGGTCTGAAGCCTAGCTTAGTAGTGAAAATTTCATTCCCATCTTACCTGCATTAATAATTATTTTTCTCTGGCAATATATAAAAACTTTTGTGAACCCCTTGTTGTTCCCCCATTTTTTTATCGGGATACACCTTAGCAGACTATTTCAATTGGCACCTGTTTTTTTATTATTAAATACCGTTCATAATGTGGTAATTATGTTGTTATCAGTTATTTTTAACTATTGTATGTCGGAATAATTTTATTTAGCAAGTAATAATACATAACTCACATCTTTCCTGCCTAAAATATTTTAGACAACTTAACGACCAGATTGTTTTATTTTTTACCAGTAAATAGTAAAAAAAGTGTGAGCAGTCTCTTAAAAGAAAGTTTTAGTGTCACAGATTATCAGGGGATATTTACAAATTAGAAAAAAATACTCATCAATAAAATGGGTTAAAATACGCCATAGGATTTATTTTTTTATTTTTTATTCTTTAATAATCAATTAGTTATATCTTAGTTAAGCAGGCTGAGTTTATAAAGTGATCTTCTGATAACAGATATCAGCAATTATAAAAAACATTTCATATTTAGTTTTTTTT
>JAPORK010000487.1 GCA_026710285.1 Endozoicomonadaceae bacterium
AAAAGTGTTATATGAAGCTTCAAATGAGAATGATTCTCTTGGTGCGTAAGCCCTGTTTTCACAAGCTATGAATATTGATAAAATCCAGGTATTGGTCATTGTTTTTACTTTCTGTAAAAGTTATCAACAGGCTGGTCATAACCGATTATTTTTTCCAGGCAATAGCAATACCGTTGGTATAACGTAAGTCAACACTATCAATATTTGACCACTGACCTTTTAACTGCTGCTTATAAAGTAAAATGAAAGCTTCTATTCTTTTGTAATGGTTATGTTCGCCCACACTGATCTTTACCCCATTAGTTACAAAACACCAGTTATCAATGTCATCTGTTGAAAAGTCAGTTATTGTTAGCGATATGGTTTGTAATCTTTTTTTCAGGAATAAAAATGTTTTCCACATTTCGTTTTCCTGAGTTATAACTCCACTCAAAGCAGGAAGATGATTAAAGTTTCTTAGATTATCCGGTATAAAGATATTACCTGACTGATCAATCAGCCAGCGATTATTCCAGCGTGCCTGTGGAATGCGTTCGTAAATTTTGACTAACAACTGATCTGGCCACTGCCTTTTAATGGTTACATCATGAACCCATGGCAATACCCGTAATGTTTTTTTTATCTGCGATAGTTTTATTGAAAAAAATTTTTCTACCACCACAGGTGAAAGCTGCTGCCGGATTTGTGAACGCAGAAGATGATGAAACTCTCCCTCTATTCTGACTACAGCAACAGGTCTGTTAATTTTGCGCCAAATATAAGTGGAACTTGCTATTAAGCTGGTCAAAATCAAAACAGACAATAAAACTATTCTGCAATTTTTTTTTGTCAGCCTCTGGTGATTAATTATCCCAATGAAATCATATATTTTATTTTTTTTTATATTCACCACCTGATCACAATCATTGCAAAATAGAGATGAAAAATAACAAAAATATGCTTATAAAAGGCAGCCCTTTGGCTGCCCTGAATTTGTTGGCAGAGACGAATGTTACAAATTCAGATTATTTACTAAGCTTTTCTTTAATACGTGCAGATTTACCACTACGTTCACGCAAATAGTAAATTTTACCCTGGCGAACATCACCACGACGCTTAATAGTGATAGAATCAATAAGCGGGCTATAAGTTTGAAAAGCACGCTCTATCCCTACTCCGCTGGAAATTTTGCGTACAGTAAATGCCGAATTTAACCCCCGGTTACGTCTGGAAAGCACTACTCCCTCAAAAGCCTGAAGACGTTCACGCGTGCCTTCTTTAACTTTTACCTGGACAACAACAGTATCACCTGCACTGAAATCCGGGATTTCTTTAGTCATTTGTTCAGCTTCAATTTGCTGAATAATTTTATTTTTACTCATCTTTTCTCACTCCTCAATCATGATTTTTTTTACCACCATAGTGTGGTTTGGTAAAGTCAGGTTTTGTTATTGCGCTTTTCGGCGCGATACTCTTCTATAAATTCAGTTAATAACAACTCTTCTTCCTGACTGCAACGGCGTTTTGCTAATAATTCGGGACGACGTAACCAAGTTCTTCCCAGAGCCTGTTTCAGGCGCCATCTGTCAATATGTTTATGATGACCTGATAACAAAACTTCAGGAACCCGCTTTGTTTTATATGTTTCAGGGCGAGTATAGTGTGGATATTTTAGCATGCCTGTTGCAAATGAATCTTCTTTTACCGAATCTTCATGACCCACTATGCCCGGCACAGTTCGTGCTATTGCATCAATCAATAACATTGCCGGTAATTCTCCGCCACTTAGCACATAATCGCCTACAGACCACTCTTCGTCAATCTCAGTCTCAATAAGGCGTTCATCAATTCCTTCATATCTGCCTGCCACCAAAATAAGCTGTGAACAATCTGCTAATGTTTCAACACCTTGCTGATCAAGCTTCTTTCCCTGCGGAGAAAGATAAATAGTTTTTCTGACAGCATTAGCTGATTGTAGTGTAGCTTTCTGTTTTGCCGCTTTAATTGCATCACGCAGTGGCTGAACTTTCATCAGCATTCCCGGACCACCACCATAGGGCCGGTCATCTACTGTGCGGTGTTTATCATATGTAAAATCACGGGGATTCCAGCATTCAAGGTGAATTAACCCTTTTTTTACCGCCTGACCTGTTATTCCATATTGACTTATGGCTGTAAACATTTCAGGAAACAGAGTGATAACACCAAACCACATAATCAGTTAAAAATCAGGATCCCACTTGATCTGCACTTCGCCTTTGCTGAGGTCAACATTGAGAATAACCTGATCTTCAAGCCATGGAATCCAGCGCTCACGCTCATCAATGCTCTGTGGTGTTGGACGAACAATAATAACATCATTTGCACCGGTATCAAGCAAATGATGGATTTGACCAATATTAATTGTCTCTTTGTTGTCCATTTCAATGAAAACATTCAACCCTTCCAGCTGATGCCAGTAATACTCTTTTTCACCCAGTGAAGGAAGCATGTCTTCATCTATTAAAATATCACTATTTACATAGAGACGGGCATGATCTCTGTCGTGGCAACCTTTTAAGCGTACCAGCAGCTTTTGCCCTGAAGACCTTGTTTGCTCAACAGCTACCTGTTTCAGTTGCTGATCAGCAGAACGTAACCACCACGGATTATAACCAAAAATATTGGTTTTGGGTTGTGTCCATGAATAGATTTTTACCCACCCCTGCAAACCATGCACTGTAGTAATTTTACCCAAAAGGATTTTTTTTCCACTCAATGATGTATGGAGGTTAAAATTTTTTTCAGGTAAAGAACTCATGAGCATTACTATCTTTTATCAGGCAGCAACAGCAGAAGCAGCAGATTTCATCAGATTCTGGACCCGGACGCTTAACTGAGCGCCATGAGATACCCAGTAATCAATACGTTCCTGGCTCAGTCGAATACGCTCTTCCTGACCACGGGCCAGCGGATTAAAAAAACCGACGCGCTCAATAAAGCGACCGTTGCGACCGCAACGACTGTCAGCAACTGTAACATAATAAAAAGGGCGTTTTTTAGAACCACCCCGGGCTAAACGAATAGTTACCATATAGATTATTACTCTTCAAAATAATTAATATGCAAATACTTAAAATTGCACTTAGCTCCTGATATCAGCAGAAAGTTAAGTTTATGTACCAAAAGTAAACCAGATATCAGCAACAGTTCTTTTACATTACAATGCAACTGGTTAAACACTGCCTGTACCAAGCTTTACTTTTTCAGGACGGTCTGTTTTGCGTTGCGCACATCTGCTTACATTACATGTGACAAAACATTGTACGCCATAATATAACATTTGCCAAATGCATAGTTGGTTTTCCATTAATTTTAATGGATCAATTCTATACATATTAAAAAATAAAGCAAACTATTTTTATAATTATTAACAAAACAAAGAGTTATTCTATGATAATTATAGTGTTTTCATTTAAAAAACTTGCGTGACTGCTTTAAAACTTCATAATTGCCGATTATAAAGAAATACTGATCAGTAAATTTATTATAATATAAAAATAAAGCTCAGATGCAGGCGTTGTCATGATAAGGCTATCACACAAAACAGTATTTCTTTGTATTTTACAGCATAACAAACAAGTATTTCAGTTTGCACACAGACAAAATTTTTATGGAGAATAACCATAATGAACAAACATAAGATCATACAAAAACTCATTTTTGGACTGTTGATTTTTGTCTTAGGGAATATAATCGTGCAGGCAAGCCATGGTGCCAGCACTGAACCTCTCTCTGTTGATGACCCGTGGGAAAAGTTCAACAGAAAAATGTTTGCATTCAATGAAAATTTAGACCATCACATTTTAAAACCTGTCGCTGTGCGCTATAGAACCTACACGCCCAAACCTGTTCAGGGGTTGATCAATAATTTTTTTAATAACCTGGGTGATATCAGAAATTTTGCCAATGCACTGTTACAGTTAAAATTAAAAGATGCCTCTGTATCATTAACCCGTTTTGTGATTAACAGCACTATTGGACAGCTAGGATTTGTTGATGTTGCCAGCCCTATCGGACTTGAAAAACATTATGAAGATTTTGGATTAACGCTAGCCCACTGGCACATTCCTTCAGGTCCATACCTGGTATTACCTATATTTGGTTCAGGCACAGTACGTTCTGCCTGTGGTCTGGTCCCTGATCATTACACTTATCCACCCAATTATTCCCGGCAATTTTCGGTAAGAGCAGGAGTAACCGGAGCAGACATTGTACAGAAACGGGCACAACTACTTAATAGTGAACAGTTAGTAATGGGTAACCGATACAGTTTCATTCGTGATGCCTGGCTTCAACAGCGTTATTTTATGATTACAGGGAAACAACAACCTGACGATTTTTAGATTAGCAGCACAATGCTTTAATGTGCTGCAATGATGCTTTTCATATGTTTTCTCTGTCTTGAAAGTTTTTGCAGAATTTTTTTTATAAAGAGGATGATTTTGCAGCTATTTTATAAGGGTTTTTATTAAATTAACAGTTTATACAGCGTGTTAGGATGGTTGCGATAAAAAACAGTCATCCAGCACTTTTTTGTAAGTGGTCACATCTGCTTCTTTATGTCTGCATCGTTCACTCAACAGATGCCTGAAATAACGGGCACCCGGTATTCCGTTAAATAGCCCTGACATATGCCGGGTAATTTGATGCAAACGCACACCGGTTTTCAGCTGTCTGGTTATATAAGGAATCATTGCCGTAGCAATCTGTATGCGTTCATTCATAGATGATTTTTCAGCGCCAAAAATGCTGCTGTCTGCCTCACGCAATATCCAGGGATTGTGATACGCCTCTCTTCCAATCATCACACCATCGACATAATTTAAATGGTTTTTAGCTTCACTGATAGTTTTGACGCCTCCATTAATTACAATATTCAGTTCGGGATAATCTTGCTTTAACTGATAAACTGTAGCGTACTCCAGCGGCGGAATATCTCTGTTTTCTTTTGGGGTTAACCCTTCCAGAATGGCAGTACGTGCATGCACAATAAAATCCTGGCAGCCTGCAGATGCCACTGTTTCAACAAAAGATTTTAATTCAGCGTAGCTGGTGTGATCACCGAGTACACGGCTCTTAATACCAATTCGATGCTTTACAGTAACCGGAATATCAACCACTTTTTGCATTGCTTCAATGCAGGCTGCCACCAGTGCAGGTTTTACCATTAAACAGGCACCGATACTACCCTCCTGCACTCTGTTGCTCGGACATCCTACATTGAGATTGACCTCTTGGTATCCCTGTCTTTGCGCCATTACCGCACAACGTGCGAGTGCCTGCGGATCACAACCTCCAAGCTGTAGAGCAAGGGGTTGCTCTTGTGCAGAAAAGTCAAGTAAATCATAACGTTTACCATGCAAAAGTGCGCCGGTTGTCACCATTTCTGAATAAAGCAGAGTATGCTGAGTAATGAGGCGCAAAAAATAACGGCAATGTCTGTCGGTGTATTCCATCATAGGAGCTACAGATAAGCGCCGCACAATATTACTTTTTACATCTTTGCAGTGAGTATTTTCAGTCACAATAAAAAATCAGGATTAAATAAAAGTTATCAACAGAAGCTGATATTTTAATTAAAAACTGAAAAAAATAAAATGATAATTAATCTCCCGGATGCTGATTTAGAAAAATCTGCTACATCAGCGCCATGAATGTATAGAATCTTTAACTAGATTGACTGGCTTCAACTGAAATTTTTTACTTGCATTATAAACACTTACAAAATCATCTGCACCAGCATTCAACAAACTATCACTGCTCTGAAGGAACAACTCGCTGTTGACACAAAGATTACTCCTTCTTTAAAAGCAACGTAGCAGGCAATAACCTACCAGGACAAAAGTCAGCATCTAAAAAATGTGACTAAGAGAAAGCCTTTAGGGAGGAGAGGATGTTAATTTGTACTTTTTTGCATGTTTTAGTTTTCTGCTAAAAGATAATCACGTATCACTAAATACCTGTTATAGTAAAACTAAACAGCTGAAATAAAAATTTTATGAGTAACCAATAATAAGAGGATAAAAATATCACCTGACTTATATTACACCAGCCATCACTTGAAATACAGAGGGAGCTTCTCTGAGTTATTAATATCCCGGACAATTTTTTGAAAATAGTTGCGATATAATATTCAATCTATTTGTTTGGAAAAAACTGTATTTTTAAGTGATTTTAGAAGTTGCCCAAATAATGATATAAAACAGTGTCCGGGTTGTTGAAGCATATAATAATTCACTTAACAATTTGACTGAAGAGGCCTACATGAAAGTTTTGGTAACAGTAAAACGCGTGATAGATTACAATGTGAAAGTCCGTATTAAACCAGATAACAGCGATGTAGATCTAAGCAATACAAAAATGGCTATTAATCCATTTTGTGAAATAGCTGTTGAAGAAGCGATACGGTTAAAAGAAAAAGCAGCTGTTTCTGAAGTTGTTGTTGTTTCTGTGGGTGATCAGACCTGTCAAGAACAAATCCGTACCGCACTGGCACTTGGTGCCGATCGTGGTATCTTAATTGAAACTGAAAATCCACCAGCGTCTCTGGCTGTAGCCAAACTGATAAAAGCTGTTGTCGAAGAAGAAAAACCTGACCTTGTCATATTAGGAAAACAATCCATTGATACAGACAATAATCAAACCGGACAGATGCTTGCAGCACTACTGGACTGGCCACAGGGGACATTTGCCTCAGAACTTAACATTGAAAATAATAAAGCTACCGTAACCCGGGAAGTCGACGGTGGATTATTAACCGAAAGCCTTAATTTACCTGCTGTCATCACCTCAGACCTTCGTCTCAATATACCCCGTTATGTTTCTTTGCCCAATATAATGAAAGCGAAACGTAAACCGATTGACAGCAAAACACCCGAATCTTTGGGAGTAGAAATTACTTCTACTAACAAGATGATAAAAGTTGAGTCTCCCGCTGTACGTGAATCTGGCGTTAAAGTAGAAAGTGTCGATGAATTAGTCAAAAAACTAAAAGAAGAAGCAAAGGTGTTAGCATGAGTATTCTTGTTATTGCAGAACATAACAATCAACATTTAGAAGCAGCGACGCTTAACACAATTACTGCCGCCTCTATGCTGGGAACGGATGTTCATATCTTAATAGCAGGAGAGCAGTGTGATCAGGTCGCTGAGGATGCTGCAACCATCAAAGGTATCACCAAAGTTTTACTGGCACAGGGAAAAAACTATGCACATCGTCTGGCAGAAAATACTGCACCTTTAATTCACTCACTTGCTGATGTTTATAGCCATATCTTAGCGCCAGCAACGACGTTTGGAAAAAATTTTATGCCTCGTGTTGCAGCGTTACTCGATGTTGATCAAATTTCTGATATTATTGCCGTGGAAAATGACAACACTTTCAGACGTCCTATTTATGCAGGCAATGCTATTGCTACAGTAGAAAGCAGTGCAGTAAAAAAAGTGATTACTGTCAGGAGTACTAATTTTGAGGCAGCATCAAAATCAGATCATTCAGCACCGATTGAAACTATTGATACAGCATTTGATACAGGCACTTCGTCATTTATTGAATTGACTAAAGAAGAATCAGAACGACCTGAATTAACCACAGCAGACATTGTTGTTTCAGGTGGTCGCGGTATGGGGAATGGTGAAAATTTTGAGTTACTTTATAAACTAGCAGATAAACTTGGAGCTGCGGTAGGCGCTTCACGTGCTGCGGTTGATGCAGGTTATGTGCCAAATGATATGCAGGTCGGGCAAACAGGAAAGGTGGTAGCTCCGAATCTATATATTGCAGTGGGTATTTCCGGAGCAATACAACATCTGGCAGGTATGAAAGATTCAAAAATTATTGTTGCTATTAATAAAGATAGCGATGCACCAATTTTTCAGGTCGCTGATTATGGACTAGTAGCTGATTTATTTGAGATATTGCCTGAACTGACAGAAAAAGTATAAACGACTAATTGTCTTTTTATTCAGGCAAAAAAGATAAATTAAAAATAATAAGCATCACTACATTTTCTCATATAAACATCTATACACGTTTATAAAGTAAGATAAGTGGTGCTGCCTTTTAATATTTATAAATTTATACAAATATGAACTATATAGTTTTCTATTTGTCTTAACAATAGTCTGAAGTAATATATTTAAACTTTACGTTAATATTGGTATTTGTATTGAACTTTTTCAGACAAGCAATACATTCTGTACATTCTGTATTCTATTTTCACTTAATCCACAATGAATTTTGTGTTTTCCAAAATTAACTAACCATACACTTATACGTATCTATTTATAAAAAAAATTATCGGAGTAAGCAACATGAAATTGATTAAGAAAAATCTACTGAGTTTATCTTTTGTTTTTAGTATGTTATTTGTTATTTTTGTAAACCCGGCGAGTCAGGCTGGTGTACCCAAATTTATGAGTCAGGCTGGTATACCCAAATTTATAAAGTGCCCTGCGTGCATTAAAGTAATCCACCTTGTTATGCATGGTCTCAAAGAAAACAAAAGCACTGTAGAATCAGGATTAGTGAACCAGGAATGCCCAAAATTTAAGGAATACCTAAAACTAGATGATTGTGCTATCCTGGTACACAATATTGTAGATCAACTACTAAGTGCTAATGTCTCTGCCAAAAGTGTGTGTAAACACGAACATATGTGTTAATACAAATTTTTGTTAAGTTGCTACCGACATTTCCGCGATCTTGCTCATTGATTATTTAAATATAAAATAGTTATTTCAGATAATTTCAT
>JAPORK010000545.1 GCA_026710285.1 Endozoicomonadaceae bacterium
AATTCATATAAATTTTTGATATTTAATCTTTTTTTAAGTTTTGTCCCCTACACAGCTTTAACAAATATACTTTTTAAAAAAGACGTTATGCATTTAACTAACGACAACGCAGGATTTTCGCCTTGATAACTTCTCTGGGTGTATAACCTGAAAATCTCTAAAAAAACAGATTAGTTTTGGTAAAAACTCAATCTGAAGCCCAGTTGATTTTATATTTTTTACAATAATAATCAACATAAACAATCATTAAGGTATGATTAACTTTTTGACTATATAAGATTCGCTTGATACTTTATTTTGCCAGTGCGTGAATTCTGCAAAGTATTTTACCTTTATTATTTATAAAACCAAAGGAAATATTATTTAATTGTGGGGTTGTAGCTCTATTAACTGCACAGCCTGTAAAAAATTTTGTTTGCTAATTGTTTGGAGTTGGGTTTTTACATTATCATCCATAATACAATCATTACATCCCATAAAATTAGATTGACTATCATCTGTAATGCCAGCAGAAATGCCAATATCTTGTTTATTCAGACTACTGATAATATTGTTCTGTTTTTCTGTATTAGCCAGTTCAGATTCTAAAAATGTGAATGTCTTTTTTGTATAAGTATGTATTGCAAACCAGCTATTAGATATGAGATTATGTACTCTGCTGGGTGTTCTTCCCAAACTGAACATTTTTTTTGTTCTTGATACAGCTGATTTTAATGCAAAGTCTTTTACTGTTTCATTAAGCATACCTTTATTGTTTAATACAGAAACCTGTGTATTGCCCTGGGTCATCATCATATTCTGTGATATAACACTTACCGTTTGCTCTGTAGTTATAGCATCTTCAAAGTCTGAGGCTGCCCCAAACGTTTGCGTGACAACAACGCTTTTTAACTGAGAAAGAGCCAGCATCAATCTACTGGCATAGAACATCACTGCCAGCATATTGATTAATTTTACAATTCGTATCAAACTACTAACAGCACCTGCAGCGTTGAGTGCTTTGCTTGCAGGAAACAGATTAACTACCGGAGAAATAAAACTCATTCCACCCCACAGTGCTGTTTGGCTAATAACAGCGGGTATGGTGCTGCCTGCTGTCACGGCAGCCAGTAAAATTATCGCAGCATTCAGACCTGCCATCATAGCCGAACCAAGTATTGAAATCCATTTTTTATGCATTACTCCCAGCCCCAGTGTCCCGGTATAATCCATGAAATGAAATATTGTACCGATCCATTTTGGTATATTACCATCAGGGTCAGTATTCATAACGGGATTGTTACTGCAAAAAGCATAGCCATCGCCGTATGGATCTTCACTAACAAAATAACGCTGTGCTGGATTATAAGTTCTGTGACCTGCTCCCAAAAATTGCCAGCCGGTAACAGGATCAGTTCGTTCTTTGTTAAACCCCTGTAAAGTTTGCTGATATAAAGGAACGCTAATCTGACGACAATGCCATACCATACCATAAGGGCTATAAATATTTCGCTGACTCAGTGTATAGAAATCACTCCCGGTCATTTTTGTTAGTACACCTGCTATGTCTCTTTTATAATCTCTTTCATAATATTCAGAAACAATACCATCAACTGTTTTAGCAATATCCAGATAACGAACAACATGTGTTTTATTTTTCTGAATATCAGTAATTTTTTCACCCAATAGATATTCACTTATATAAAACATATAACTTTTGTCACCACCGGAGATAGTTTCACTGGCTTCCCGGTTATTACCATCATAAGTGTAATCAGCTTGTTTTCCAGCAAGTGTAATAGTATGAATAATTTGATTAAAAATGTTATAGGTGATTTTATTGCCTTCACCGTCGATCAACATATTTCCTGTTTTGTCATAAATGAAATGATTTTCTTTAGTGGTTTTATTATTCTGTACAATACTTATTTTTTGTAACCGTAAAGGTGCATTAATATCTCCATAATCATAAGTAGTTATTTTGTTAAAAGTTTTTTCCTGTTCCTGACTTATTAAAACTTCTTTGACTTGCCTGATTCGGTTTAAATTATTAAATTTGTAGTTCTGTTTGATAATAACCGGAGCTACCTTGAAACCAGCAGTATACCGGGAAGTATCTCGTGGGCATAACGGTAAACCGAAAGAGCCGGTACAGGTCATAGAAACCAGATTATTTAATACATCATACTGATAATTTAATACTCCCTGTTGAGCAGATCCTATGTTCTGTTCAAGCCGAGTAATATTTCCAATAGCATCATAGTTATATTTCCATTCTGATAAAAACTTACCCCGCAGTGTATCTTTAACATTATCTTGTTGTCCATAATTATTGTAATGAAAAGTACGCTCCATACCACTACCATAATGCAAATGACTTATTCGAGAAAAGCTGTCGTAAGCAGGTACATATAGCAATACTGTCTTCCCGTCCGAAACAGTGTAACTGGTGCTACTGATTCTTCCAAACTGATCATATTGTGTTAGTGTATGATGACCGGAAAAATCTGTTGCACTAATAATTTCCCGGTTTTTATTGTATTGCCAGTACAAATGATAATCGGGATATCCATTTTTTCCCATATGCACCAGCTGTTCTCTTTTTTTATCATCAGCATAAGTGAAAACTGATGTTCCAGTTATATCGGTTTTTTTTTCTGGTAATAATGTAACCGGATTATACTCTGTCTGTAAAACTACTTTACCGTCAATCAATTTTTTGACCGGTAGTCCCTGCATATTGTAATCCCATGAAATTATGTGTCCTGTTTGTGTGATTTTCATTGTAATTTTACCATTAGGATTATATCGATAATTAGTCTTTTTTCCATCTTCTCCTGAGTACCACAACAATTCTCCTGCCGCATTGTATTTTGCAGAAGAAAGTAAATATTGCTTATTATCGTTATGAGGTTGAATCCACTTTTCAGTCACCTGACCATTAATATTATAAACATTATGTATTTTATCTCCGGCAGAATTGATAATATAAGCGACATGTCCCAGTGGATCATACTGCTTAATGGTTCTATTTCTTTTTTGATCAATAATTATTTTTACTCTGCCAAATTCATCGTAAATGATATCAGACTCTTTCTTTCCTTTTTGCGTATCCTGTGCAGAACAGAAAGTTTTAAATAGTAATGAAGGTAAATGATGTGCAGGCAGAGTAATTTTTTTTAGTGGTTTATTTAAGATATTAGTTTTTATTACTGAAATCACAGAAGACAACCCATTCTGGCTCTGAATATAACTGGCCATACAGTGATTAGCATCATCATACTGCTTAACCACGGAAGTACCATCTGGCAGAGCAACAAAATTAATTCGACCGATATCATCATAATTAAACCGGCTCGTAAGCTTATAAACTTCTCCGGCATTATTTATTCTGTAATCAGATTTACTGGCAATACGTCCATAGTCATCCCAGGTGACACTCTGCTCAGGCAGCCATTTACCAGGTATTGCTTCTCCTGTCGGTGATATTAATTCATGAAAACTCATTAAATGACGTCCTGCTCCATCAAAAATAACTTTTTTCTGCACTCTGTTTTCAGTCGTGATAATAAGCTGGTTATGCTGTGGAGATAGTGTATAGTTAAAATATCTGTTGACAGAAAAAGGGGTATCTGCTGCTGAATTAATCTGTATTAATCGACCTAAATAATCGTAATAGTAACGAGTTATATTTTTACCCTGAGCATCTCTTTTTTCTAATATCTGCCGTGTAAATAAATTCGTAGTTAACATCGAGGATTGCCGAAATTGCCCTGAACCTAAATCGACAACAGAATAAGTTGATTCAGAGGAATGATCAGCACTGAGAATATAATGATAAATTTTAGTAACAGGAGTGAGTTTTAAACCCGGAATAAAACTTCCCGTGAAGATCGTTGTTTTTAATAAGCCATAGTTAAAACAGTTTTTATCATTATAATACTGATATGTTTTAGTAAGGTATTGGTTCCCTGAAGTTACTTTTTTTTGTACAAGCGCCAGCGTATAACCTGAATTGTTTCGGTTAAACAATTTATCGTAATAGTTGTAATTTATCACAGCAGGTAATGGTACAGAATCTTTTGTTTTCACAGCAGGGTAGCTAATCACCGATTCAATTTTTGTACTTAAAGACCAGTCATCAGGCTCTGATGGACAAAACATATCACCCGTGGCAGGGCAGTAACTTATTTTTTCTGTACGACCAAAAGGATCTGTTTCACTGATAATTCTCCCCTGAGCGTCGTACTTTTTTGTTACAATAGTAACAGCAGGAGAGTTAAAATTATCTCCCCATTTTATGGATACAAGTTTTAATGGCAGACTATAAGTTAATGGTAAATCTTTAAAGCTAATATGTGCGCAACCATTTAGTATATCTGTACGACAAAAAAAATTTTTCTTTTCTGATAACAGATGTCCTGTCCGATCACTAATAAGTTTTGTATCAATCAGTAAATGATATCTGTTATAAGTAAAAACTTGTCTGGTTATGTTGTTGTCTTCTGTTGTCCGATAGGTATAATCTGCTGATGCTTCAAAAAGAGTGTCCTGATAAGATTTGTAGGTTAAATCTAAACCAGCATTAAACCCAAGATAATTATGTTCATTTGAACTACTTTTTTGATACGTGTAATGCGTTACCATTTTTTTCTGCCCTGCACCAGAGTTTATTGTTTCACGCTCTACAACACAGACAGATTTACTCATATCATATTGCCATGATAGTTTCATTGCATCTGTACAGTTATATTTTATATGTCTTTCCAAACCAGAAGAATAAGTAATATTCGTGATAAGATGACCGAGATATTTAAGATTGATTGCTAAACCTGGTTTATTATGATAATCATAAAAAGAGACTGAATATAAATTATTATGTATATAATTTAAACGTACATTGACAGGTCTTTTTGTATTGTTATAGCTTGTTACTGTAATAAACCCCCTGTTTCTGGTTAATTTGATTTGGTGACCTCTGTCGTCACTGATCATATTTAATAAACACCCTCCAGGCTGATAATTAAAATTAATTCCTAATCCATTTTGTTGTTCCAGTCGGACTTCACACCCTTTGTGATTAAGTATCTCTCGTAAACCATTGGCATAAGTAATCACAAAGTGGTTTTTTTTACTGCCTGTAATTTGTATATCTTTTAGTTTATGATAACGTAAATACCAACTGCCATCATTACGCTGTCGTAAATTAAATTGCTGTCCCTGTGAAGTGAGTAACTGATTAGTATCAACACTAAAATGAGTCAGATTCCATTTCCATCCTTGTCCAGATCCATTAGGATTGGCAGTAATATCACTGCTATAGTTTATTTTCAGATTCATAACAGGACCATGACCAAGGTTACCAATCAAACTACCCACTTTAATGCCAACAGTATATAAACCTGTCCTTGGATTAACCTGACTATTCCAAATTTTATGAAAGTTAAATGCATTAGACCATATAGAAGAATTGTCTGCTGTCGTAGATGAAAGTTTGTTATTATCTTTATAGATTACTTTTTTATGTGAATCGTCGTTTGTTTTGTTATTTTCTCTGTCTGTGTTATCTTGACGTATCATCGGATATACTTTATTAAGTATTACTTTTTTCTCAAATGAAAAAGAAGAACTTGATTTTATATATAAGAAAACAGTTAAAAAGCAGATAATAAATAATATTACATATATTTGCTTTTGTCTGCTGTTGTTTAACATAAAAATCTCCTCAACAGGAATCAGATGAAAATACCATTATAAAAGTTAAAGTATTTTTAATTTTTCTTGCAGATGATGGAATGCTGATTTCTAAAGAATTGAATTATTAAAGTCGTTTAAGTATTATCTTAAATCAAATGTATACATCATAATTATTTTAAATATATAACGTATATTAACAGGAAATTATTTATGAACTTTACTCGGAGGAAGGAAACTAAACATCTACAATAGCCCGTTATTTTAAAATAAAGGCTTGCCATATATACAACAATTATGGATTTGTTTATAAGAAACATGCTAAAGATAACCTACATATGTTTGTCCGGTTATTTTTAACCCATTCCTTACAAATAATAATGCTGTTATGACAATGATAATGAGGGCTGCCAGTTCATGGAAATGGTGATTATAGTTAACATTAAAATGAAAATAAAGTGAGTGGAGTTGATTTTTTTAATTGCTACATAAAACGGTTACAACTATCCGCTTGAGCAGAAAGGGAAACTTTAATGGAAAAACTAATGTCCTCCGGAGACAGGGAATAAACCTGTCTGACGAAAAACAGAAACCTGAAACATATAGATGAGAGACAGTTTGCATGCAGAAAATGTACCTTAGAAGTTGAGTGAAGCAGATATTCTACATTCTGATAAAAATAAGCTAAAATGTGGAAATCTGACACTTACCATAAGGGAAACAAGCAAAAATGTCAATACTCTCGCACCTGCATTTTAATAATTATGAAGATGCCTGTTCAGAAATTTATTCTCGTATCAAAGATAATCCACAACTCGTTCATCTGTTTGAACAGTTGCAGACATCATCAATGGGGCGCTTTCTTATCCGGAACAGGGGACTTAATGCTTATTGGACTGATATTATTGTTAATTTTCCCCATTTATCACCATTACAGCAAGAAATAATCACCGACTTTGATTGCCAAATATTAGGCTATTTCCCTATTGTTAATGCAACACAACAGCGTTTTTCTCTGTTTAAAAAAGAAATCGCTGCCTGTTTGACTCAGAAGATGGATATTCTCTCTGCCCCTGCTGGCTTATTACCTGAGTTCCGAACACAAGACTATACACACAAAGATATAACTATCACAGCACTGGATATTGATGCAACGCTGGAACAGTTATTAAAACAGTACTTAAAAGGCACTGCTCTGGAAAAAAAATATCAGTTTTGCTTACAAGATGTTTTCCATTTTTCAACGCACAATCAATATGACCTGGTTGTCAGCAATGGTTTGAATATTTATATTTCTGATCATCAGAAAGTTCAGCAGCTTTACCAGATATTCTTTAATACATTAAAGGCAGGGGGTAAACTGATCACCAGTTTTTTGACCCCTCCCCCAACCATTGATGCAAACTCACCATGGCAAATGGAAAGCATTCCACCTCTTTGGCTGCAACAACAAAAACAGCTATTTATAGACATTCTTGATGCAAACTGGAACTGTTACATGGATGAATCCACATTTACTAACATATTAAAAAAGACAGGTTTCAATGACATAAAAATCCATTGGGATAACAATAAAATTTTTCCTACAGTTACAGCCTGTAAAGTATGACATGGTTAGTTTTTTTATGACTAAATTGTTTAGTGCGATATTTTACCATTATTTATATATTTCATCGGGTAGGTCGTAAAACCACGCCTTTCAGGACCTGTCTCTTAGTCACATTTTTCAGGTTCTGACTTTTACTTTATAAGGTTTATTTTCTGCCGAATATACCAGCCTTTCAGGCGTACAATCGTGGGCTGAGCCTGTCGAAGTCATGAAGGGGTGTGATTTCATAACTCCATAGTTTCATGGTTCCATTGGCTGAACAGAGCCAAAGCCTAAATGAATTAAATTCTCATAGAAAATATAATTTTTTTTCCCTGGTCTCCTCTGGCATGAGCATAAAATATGTCTTCTATTTCATTAATCTGACCGGTAATTTTGGTGACTTCATTTCCTTTAAACTCATAAGTTGACCAAACAGTGCCTCTCTCTCTTTGTATTAACTGTATATGACCCGGAATTAAGGTAGCATGTCTTTCACCCGGAGATAGCATAAGCTCTTCTAATGACCTCAGCGGAATAGGATATTCAAAAAAAATATCGCTATCACCTACTGATCCTAAAGTCTTAAATAGTTGATAAATGTAAACTAACATTAACTCAGTTTGTGTAGGAATCTCAATTTGTTGTGACATAGCCAGATAAAAGTTCATTTTTGGCTCAAGTAACAGGTCAATGTCCAACAGATTCACAGGGTTTCCTGTTACTGCCGCTACAGCAAGAATACACCCCACATCACAACTCAGGAGATGATTATTTAATGATTTAAAAGCTGCCCAGACATTTTTAAGCATTTCATCGTCTCTTATCCTAAAAAATATACTACGCTGATGAATAGTCTCTGGTAGATTATTTCTTAAAACAGATCCAAGATTAGGTATATATGGCTTATATTCTTCTGGTAAAGGCTCAACACAATTCAGATAAAAATCATCAAGTTCAATTCCCGAATTATTTATCATCGATTTTACTACAGACATCAGCGGATCAGACATAAAATACAGTCCCATATCCACAGCCGCAGTGGTTGCCATCACTGACATTTCTATTCCTCCGATAACAGAAGCTGCTATGTTAAGCCCCTTATTGGTAGGTATAGCAGCTGCTGCAACCGGAACGCTGCCTGCGATAGTGGCACCGGCTGTTACAGCAGATGCTATTAGTGTACCTCCGTAAGTATAAGCTGCAGCACCTAAAGTTGCGATAGTCAGACCTGTTGTAATAACAGCACCTGCGATATGCGCCCACTTTGCATGCAGTGCATTAAGCCCGAAAGAACTGGCATACCCCAACCATTTAAATGCAGTACCGAGCCATTTTGGCATATTACCCGTAGGATCACTGTTCATGATCGGGTTGTTATTACCAAATCCATATCCTCCGCCTGACGGATCTTCACTAACAAAATAGCGCTGTTTTGGATTATAGGTTCTGTGTCCTGC
>JAPORK010000367.1 GCA_026710285.1 Endozoicomonadaceae bacterium
CAAAAATTTACCGATAATAGTTTATCTCGCTGCGGTTAATACAAAAAAATCACAAATGGAAAAAATGCCAGATGAGATAATAGCTCATTACTTTTACCAATATCCAGAAGATGAGCTTGATGTAGGTTTCAAACAATATGATAAATTAAATTTTTTCGATTATATTTTTCGTTTGGAAATGCGTAAAAAATTTCCTCTAAGTCCCAGAAGTGTTAGCACAACTGATGTTTTAGAAGATATGCCTTTGATAGCAAACATGGCTTCTTCATATTATAGTCGGGTAATGTCAGCATCAGATGCAGAAAACCAACAGGTATCAGATCAAAAAACAGACACAGTAAAAAGGAACAGTCCGCAAGAAGAACATGCAATAATAGCACATCTGACAACCGATATTTGTTTCTGTCGGGTTCCTTGTGTTGGTAATGATCAGGATAAATCCAATAGCTATCAGAATATATTACCAGATAACTACTTTTCTTCACGGGAAGCCTGGAATATTTATCAGATTGGTCTTAATTTTAGAGAAAAGCATCTGCATAAATTGCTAAACAGCGAAACCATGCAGGCTGTAACTGAATGCTTTGAAACACAATATGCACAAAAGATCAAAGGTGCTGCGTATAAAATACAGTTAGACCAACAACAATTTGAAACGTTGTTATGTGAATACCAGAAAAAAAACCAAGATGATTTATTATCCGCGGTATACACAGCAAACATCTTGCATAATGCAAAATACACTGATCCCACAGAAATTGAACCTGCTTACCAGGGAGCACCCTGTATGCTGTATCTGCTTGGAATGGAAGGTAAAAGTTATAATGTGTTTGGTGACTGTGTTGCCGATGTACTGTGCTCAGAAGGATATGCCGGAGATCAGTTTACTGAAAAGAGAGGCAAAATAAAAACAATCTGTCCAGACTATTCAGCAGAGCGTGCCTGTGAACAGGCAATGAGTTTGATTGATGATGTCTTTGACGTGTTTTTAGAGTATATCATCACTATATGTTTCAAATATAGCTGGTGTATGTGTAAAATAAACAACAACCTTATCGTTGATTCACTCATACTTATAGGTGACAGAGTCAATGTACTTCAACAGTATGCCAGCAGAAAAAAAACCAGCATTAAAAAGCTATTGTTACAAAAATTGCAAAATCCGCAATATGTGAATGAGCTGTTTGAAAAAATGCAGACCATCTCAGATGAACCATCACCAGATGAACAACTATCAAAAGAAGTGTTTGAAAAAGACATACAAACCAAAGTCATACCCGTAATTGAAAAGATGCTGATAGTACCTGAAGAGGAGTTTATCGATTTAATGTATCAGTCTGTACGAAGATTTGTATACATAAATAAATAAAATATTGGTCCTGTAAAAAATACTCAATAAATAATAAGGAAAAAAAATGATAAAAACAATGTTATTGAGAAAAAGCATTCCGTTTTTAATCTTGCTATTTTGTCTGGATTTTGCACAAGTAGTCCGGGCAAGTAAAATGAGCATTATCACCTTTTTTATCACTAACACCGGTCTGTATGTGACAATAGGCGTCGATGATAAAACAAAACCTGAAAAAACATTTTGTATAGATCAGTCAACGGAACCTACGCTTACAGGTTATCCACCTTCATTTACTTCTGATGAAACACCGATAAAATTTTTATATACTTTTTGGGAAAAACATGAAAAAGACGTGCTGACGTTATTATGTGATGACATGCACAAAGACTTACCGATAGAAGTTTATATCACTACGACTGATAAATTAACAGCACAAATAGAACAAATATCACAGCGTGAGATCATCACTCATTATCTCTCCAGATACCCGGAGGAGGATGCTAATGTAGATTTAACAGTTTGCAATAAATTAACACTTTTTGAGTATATTTTTCATCTGGAAATAGAGAAAAGGTTACCTCATAAAGATATCAAAATCAGAGATATTTTAGACAATATGACGCTGATAGCAAATATGGCTTCTTTATATTATAGCCGGGTAATGTCAACACCAGATGCAGAAAATCAACAGTCATCAGATCAGGAGACAGACAAAGTAAAAAGGAACAGTCCGCAAGAAGAGTATGCAATGGTAGCACATCTGACAACCGATATTTGTTTCTGTCGGGTTCCTCAAATCGGTAATGGCAAGGACAAATCCAATCTCAGCTGGACGCTTTTTACACGTGATAAATCACCTTCATGGAAAACCTGGAATATTTATCAGATTGGTCTTGGTTTTAGAGAAAAACATCTGCATAAATTGCTAACCAGTGACACGATGCGGGCTGTAACTGAGCGCTTTGAAACACAAGATGCAGAAAAGATCAAAGGTATTGCGGATAAAATAAAATTGAATCAACCGCAATTTGAAACGTTGTTCTGTGAATACCAGAAACAAAATAAGGATGATTTATTGTCTGCTGTATATATGGCAAATGTCTTACATAATGCAAAACATACAGATCCCACAGAAACTGAACCCACTTATCAGGGAGCACCCTGTATGATGTACCTGCTTGGCAAAGAAGGTAAAAGCTATAATGTATTTGGTGATTGTGTTGCCGATGTACTGTGCACAAAAGGGTATGCCGGAGATCAGTTTGCTGAAAAAAGGAGTAAAATAAAAACAATCTGTCCGGAATATTCATCAGAGCGTGCCTGTGATCAGGCAATGGATTTAATTGATGATGTTTTTGAGGTATTTTTAGATGATATCATTAGCCTATATTTTAAATATAACTGGTGTATGGATGAAAGAGACGGCATTAAGGTAGTTGATTCACTTGTACTTATAGGCGACAGAATTAATGTTCTTCAGCAGTATGCCGGCAGAAAAAAGGCAAATCTTGCAGAGATATTACTGCAAAAATTGCAAGATCCACCCTGTGTGAATAAGCTATTTGAAAAAATACAAGCCAGATCAAATGAGCAAAAGTCAAGAGAACAATTTGAAAAAGATATACAAACACAAGTCATACCTGCAATTAAAAAGATACTGATAGTACCTGAAGAGGAATTTACCAGTTTAATGCATCAGGCTGTACTAAATCATCTGAGTGAAAAAAAGCAACTCGATGATCTGTTGACTTTGATGAAAGTTGCTTCATAGATTATAAGGGAAACAATAATGATAAAAATAATATCCTGCAGGAAAAGTATCTTCTTTTTAATTTCACTTTTTTGTCTGATTTTTACACAAATAGCCCGGTCAGGTGAAGCGAACATTATCGCTTTTCATATCACTGACGCTGGTATGTATATGACGATAGGTGTTGATGATAAAAAAGAGCCTGAAAAAACATTTTCTATGCATCAGTCAACGGAACCTGCGCTTACAGGTGATCCACCTTCACTTGCTTTTAAAGACTCTCCAGTAAAATTTTTTCATATCTTCTGGGAAAAGTATGAAGCAGAAATTCGGCAACTATTATGTGATGATATACACGAAAAACTACCGATAAAGGTTTATATCGCTGCAGCCGGTACAAGAAAAGCAGCAACAGAGACAATACCACAAAACGAGATAATTGATCATTACCTGTCGCTATATCCGGAGGAAAAAACTAAAATATGCCTGACAAAAGAGAATAAGCTGGAATTTTTTAAATGCCTGTTTATTCTTGAGATAGAGAAAAGATTATCTCACAAAATAATCAGTTGTGATATGGTACCGAATGCTAATATGATCGTAGAGATGGCTTCTTTACACTGTAGTCAGATAACGTCAAAATCAAATACAGAAAATCAACAGGCATTAGATCAAGGTCCAACCCCGAAAAAAACCAAAGACTCAAAACAGTCTATGTTTGTAGCGCATATGTCAACTGGTTTTCACTTTTATCGTCGTATTACTAATGTTAATATTAAGGATGATAATACAAAAGATCTCAGCTATTTCTGCTTACCGACAAACAATAGTTGTTTTTTGAGTGATCCATGGAACATTTATAAGGCAGGTGTTTTTTTTAAAAAGAAGCATCTGCACAAGTTAATAAACAGTCAAGTGATGAAACCTGTGTCTGATGAGTTTGACTCGCAATCCTTTGATCAAACCATGGGTTTGCGTGATCAAATACAATTGGATAAAAAACAATTTGAAGCATCACTGCGCCAATATAATGAAAAAAATAATGATCATTTATTATCCGCTGTGTATTCAGCAGATATTTTGCATGATGCAGAACACAAAGACCCTACAAAAGAAGAAGTGCTTTACCAGGGAGCACCCTATATGATATACCGGCTTGGAAGATTGGGTAAAGGCTATAATCTGTTTGGTGACTGTGTTTGTGATGTATTGTGCAAAAATGGGTATGCCGGTGATCAGTTTGAGCAGAGAATGAGTCGGATAAAAATGATCTGCCCGGAATATTTATCAGAGCGTGCTTGTGATCAGGCTGTAGATTTAACTGATAACGTCTGTGATGAATTTTTAGAGTATATTATAAGTATGAGTTTGTATAACTTTAGCGAATACACAGAAGATAACGATCTGACAAGTGATCCTTTCGTATTAATAGGCGACGGAATCGATTTGCTGAATCAGTATGCCCGCAGAAAAAAATTGAACCTTGTCGAAATATTACTACAAAAATTGCAAACTCTGCAATATGTGAATAAGTTGTTTTGTAAAATAAAGGTCGTGTCAGGCAAAAAAAAATCAAAAGATGAATTTGAAAAAGAGATAAAAACCAAGACCATACCCTTAATCAGGGCAATGGTCATCGTCCCTAAAGATGAGTTTATCGGTTTAATGCATCAGACTGTGCTAAAGCATTTTCATGAAAAAGCAAATAACAGTGAACTCGTTGAGAGCAATACCTGATGATCTGGTAAATCATTCCACAGAGAATCTTCAGGCTGTTATGTCAATGGTATTATGGCAGATGGGTAACAGTCCTGGTTGTCTTAGAGCCGGTTCATCATCAGAAAAATGATGAGCCGGTGCATCCATATTACAAAATTCTTTACTTTGTATGTTAACTTTGCAGTACAGTTCGATACATTAGAGGGAAAAACTCATTTTGAGGTACAATGGTCATCTTCTTAAGAGCCGGTATGGCTTTTTCCTGTATCGTCTTTGTAAACGCTTCACGTGACGCTGTCTGTGCTTGTAATTTATAAAAAAGTGACTCCACCGTGTGCGGATCTTGCAACATAGCTGCTAATCTTTGTGCAATGCTGGTATCTCCTTTTTTTAAAGCATACTCTTGGAGTAAATCACTTCTGTCACCTGAAAAGATGATGTCCAGTTGAGTGTCTGTGTCTGCATTATCATTATAGAAATTCAAAATTACACTCGTAATGCAGGTTAAAAGTGATTGACTGACTTTATCAATTAAAGCGATAGCCTGTTCACAAACACGACCGTCTTCTGTTATGCTAAGCACCTCTTTAACCCAGTCACCAAACATATTATAACCTCTGTTTGATATTGCAAGTCGGCAAACCAGATAAGGCATTTGTGGAAAGGTATCTTTTTTGTTTAAATAGATAGCAGATAATAACGGGTCTTTAAATTTTTGCAGACACGCTTCAAATTTATCCTGATCTAATTCTGTCCATTGACCCGTTTCAGTTATCAGCGATTGCATGTATTCACTATTTACAAATTCTTTTGCATGCGCTTCACTAAAACCATAACCTACCGCATAAATATTATTAATGTATTTTTGTAAATTAAAATAATTGTTCGGATTACCCAAAACCAAATAAAGCGGCATAGTGGTTGTTGCATTTACTACAAGCAGCGCTTTTTTATGGTGATTGCTGTTTTTTGTTTCTGAACTTTGATCGGGTATCTGTTCATTCTCTTCATGTGTGAGTGTTTTTTTCTGATGATAATGTGAAACAGCCATTTTTACTATTAAATTATCATCCTGGCTTATCTTACCCATGATAACACTGTGTTCGGATAGCAAATTTTTTATTTTTGCATAAAATACCTGTTTAAAAAATTCTAATTTATTCTCTGCCTGTAAACATTCCTCAATTTGTTCAGAATCCAAATCGGTAAGATAATCTGCTACCGCCTTCAGGGGGGGGCACTTGTTTGTTAATGCAACCTCTGTACCTGCGGCTATGATAGAAAATTCTACCGGCAAGCTTTCACCTAATGATGCTCTTATTTCCGGAGCATATTTATCCAGCAAAGTATTAAAAACTTTTAATGGAGAGGTTGTAAAAACAAGTGTTGACGGATCATGTGTCAGTGAAGGATCTGTTGATTGATCTACAGAAAGTACTTTATCTGGTTTTTTATTATCACCCTTTCCTATAAGTAATGACATACCGCTATTGTTGATATACAAAATAAGTCTGTTTGCTGTAGCAGCCTGTGCGATACGCACAAAACCTGAAAGGCATAGTGCTATAACAACAAGCAGGGAGATCTTCCTGAGAGACATTGCTTTCATCATAAATATTCTTCCTTAATAAAGTCCTGGGGGAATATTAAATAATCAAATTCCTGTTATACCATATTTACTGTTAAGAAAGCAATAGTGCACGCTATTTTTATAGAGTGGGTACCATTTTAACTGTTTCAACCAATCATGCACGTTAATAGTTCTTTCATGCAATACAATAAAAAAAGTAGCTTTTATCGAATAGATTACTTATATCTTTTCAAAATTTCCCCGTCTTATCATGTGATTAATAGTAAGGACAAGCTAAAAATAATCCGAATAAACAATACCCCGACTGTAAAAAGCGTGTGTGCAGATTTTCCAGATGGTGTCAGAGCACCGGTTTCTTATGGGCAAAATTTTGGTCACATTTCTCAGGTTCAGGTTTTTACTCTGATATGTTTGTTTTCTGCTAAATATACCAGCTTTTGCCAGGCGCACCGTGGGCTGAGCTTGTCGAAGCCTGGGTGAAGTTAAAGTCTCAGTGTTTCTCCGGGCTTCGACAAGCTCAGCCAGCGGACAGGGTAGTATTGCTAAAATTATCGATTGTATTTTCATCAGGAATAGTCGGGATCCCGGAGGCTATAAAGATTCCAGGTTTTTATGGTGTGTTCGTCAATGGAGGTCAAACGCCAGTTTTCCTGTTGTATGACCATCTGAATATGATGATTGTGACCTTTCAGGGTGTGTATACATTCCTCTCCATCAGGCTTTGTCAGATCCCAAATCTTCATAGTGTTATCAAGAGAGTATGAGATTAAACGCCCATCTTTGAGTTCGTCAAGTTTGATGATAAGTTCTTCGTGTCCACTGAGTACTTTTACACATTCTTCACCATCAGGTTTTGTCAGATCTAATATGATACCATCATTCCTACAATTGAAAACAAGGCGCTTGTCTGTCAGCTCTGTGCATAATCCAAAACTAGGTAAGTGTTTGTAGTGCAGATTTTTGATGCATTCCTTGCCATCAGGTTTGTTCAGATTAAAAACTAATACATTTTTTGTGTGATAATAGTGAGGTTGCCATAAGAGCAGATACCCATTTTTTAGTTCCATAATGTGCGGAGAACGCATATTGATGTATCTGTTCACGGGCAGAGTTTTTACACATTCCTCACCATCCGGTTTTGTCAAATCCCAGACCTTTATTATTTTCGAACTTATGGAAACAATAAGACCGTTTTTTAAGCATATTGTGCTGATGGTGTTATCATGTCCTTCTAGGGTTTTAATACATTCAGGTCCGGAAGATTTTTTTAAATCCCAAATTGTTATACAGCTGTTGGAGTGTAAAAGGTTTGGTTTCATTCCTTCGCAAGCAGCTTCAGTACCTTCGGGTCTGGGTATATTGCCTTTACTATGACTGATTAGTAGATATCTGTTTTCTATTAATGTATAATGCCGCCCGAGAGAGTATTGGACGGGTATGACTATTTTACGGCGCTGATCAGCAGGTTTGGTAAAATCCCAAAGTGTTATAGCATCTTGAGACCGGAGAAGTATGTAGCTATCTCCCATTACCCTGAAATCATCGGAAGGAAGATTAAGTTCAGGTAGAAATTCCTTAAGTTGCTGATTGTTGCTTTGTGTAAGATTCCACTGCTTTACTTGACCCTGAAAAGCAGAGATTGCTAGTGTTTCGTCATTGATTCTCTTAATAGAGTGAATAGCATTCATACCCATTGTGCGAACATCTACAGTATTCTCACACTGAGGATAAACGTTCATTTCTGTGTCATTACTGATAGCTCTGAGAAATATTGCGGTGTCTGTAAGCGATTTTGAAAGAAACCGGTTGTCAAACTGCAAGAGCTGAGGCTGCAAAATTGTTAATATTTTTTTTTCCTGGTCTGATAATTCAGTATGCAAACGGCAAAGTGGAAACTTATCATTGTTATAATATTGTTTGGTGAGTACATATGTTATGGCATCAAAATCAAGGACTTCATCGAAATAAGAACAGGTATATTTCATAGATAAAATATCTGAAATATTAAGAAACTTTGCGATATGAAGTACAATTTCAGAGGGGAGCCCCTGAATATCAGTCAAATAATTCTTAGCGCTTGCATCATTATAAAAGGTTTTTACATATTGTAAAAATACTGCAAGTTTGTTTAAGATTGTATCCATGAGCTCTTTTGATAATAGTGTATAAAGTCAGTACATTTATGTAACGGAAAACGGCAAAACTGTCAGGCGATAATATCTTTAAGAGGTTACCGGCTAGTGAGAGGTTTCCATTTAAAAAGGGCATTTTATCAAAATTTATC
>JAPORK010000374.1 GCA_026710285.1 Endozoicomonadaceae bacterium
GTTGTACGGGTAGTGTACTACGTCAAAGGCGCAGACTCGTTCCTGTGAAAGAAGAAATCCACAGCTCACGGTGTGTTCAGTAGAGGGATTGGTGTACTCCGCAGGAGATAAAACTCCAGGATAAGAATCAGAGCTTTAAAAAATCAGGAGACAGAGCTGAGTGGAGTCGAAACCCAATTGTAAAGGTTTTTCTTCCAGGCTTTATCCATTGTAGTGGAGAAGAGCTAAAAGATGATAAACAGTTTCTCAGAGTTTATTTTACAAAATCAACAGAATTTCTTCGAGTTCTTGTCTTATATCGCTTAGTTGCACATTACTGCTATTTAACTTGCTGGTCTGTTGATTACTCAGCCTGACCTTTGCACCTGAAATCGTATATCCCTGCTCATAAAGTAAACTACGAATTTTTCTGACAAGCAGTATTTGCTGATGAGTATAGTAACGACGGTTACCGCGACGTTTTATGTTTTTAAGTTGAGAAAATTCACTTTCCCAGTATCTGAGTACATGTGGTTTTATCTGGCAGAGTCTTCCCATTTCACCAATAGTAAAATAATGTTTGCCCGGTATAGGAGACCATGCCTCTACTTTTTTCTGTTCTGTTTCCACTTTATTTTTTTCACAAAAAGTGTTACATGTTTTGTTGCGTATTTTTAACTATTTTCCAGGTTAGAGGACGATACTTTGCTCTTAAATTTATCACCAGATCTGAATGTGACAATACGCCTTGGCGTAATTAGAGCTTCCTCTCCTGTTTTAGGGTTTCTCCCGGGACGTGCATTTTTATTATGCAAAATAAAATTACCAAACCCGGACAGCTTAACGCTTTCTCCACTGATCAGCGTTTCTGAAATAGTATCAAAAAATGCCTGTACAAAATCTTTGGATTCTTTTTTGTTGAGTCCTATCTTCCTGTGGAGGTGTTCTGTGATATCTGCTTTAGTATGCGTCGTCATTATTGGAACCTCAGTATTGCCTGTAATTTAACTTCTAATATATTAACAAGATTATCAAACAGTTTATCAATTTCGTCATCTTTTAATGTGCGTGATGAATGTTTCCACGTCAAGCCGAGGGCAAGATTTTTTTTCCCTTGTTCAATACCTTCACCAGAGTAAACATCAAAAAGGCATATGTCTTTCAGCCATTGACCAGCATTTTGCTTAATCAGATTTATAACTGCTTCTGCACTCACACTATAGTCAACAACAATAGCCATATCACGCCGAATACCCGGGTATTTTGATAGTGGCATAAATTTAGTTACGGTCACTGTTGCTAAGGCGCTCTTTTCAATTTCAAAGGTGAATACAGGTCCTTTGATATCCAGCTGCTTTAGTACACCAGGATGAACGGCACCAATGTAGCCGATACAGTGATTATTTTTAACTATTTTTGCTGTTTGCCCGGGATGCATGCCCGTCTGTGTACTTTTGACAAAACTAAAATCACTGTCATGCCTGGCTGTTTTTAGTAATGCTTCCAGATCACCTTTGATATCATAAAAATCACACAACCGATTTTGTCCGCAAGACCATCCTTCCGGCATAAGTGGACCGCATATTATCGCTCCCAACCAGTTTTTTTGTATGGTTTTATTGTTTTCTCTTATAAACGTTTGCCCTTCCTCAAAAAGTCGTATTCTGGTATGTTGACGCTTTTGATTATAGACCAATGTTTTTAATAATCCAGGTAATAAAGAAGTACGCATCACGGCCATTTCTGTGGAAATAGGGTTTTGTACTTTTATTGCTTTTGTTTGCGAATCAAAAGCCTGCTGCCATAACGGATCTGTCAGACTGAAGTTAATCGTTTCATGGTAACCTCTGCTAACCAGTATCTGTTTTATCTGCAGCTGCTGTAACAGATTTTCTGCCTCAGAAAAAGACAGCATCTCATTATGACAGGAACAGAGACTTTCTGGCAGTTTATCATAGCCGTAAATACGTACAATTTCTTCAATAAGGTCCTCTTCGATCGCCATATCAAATCGCCATCCGGGGACAGTCACCTTCCACTCATTTTCAGCAACAGCCTGACATTGCAATCCTAAGTTTGATAGCATGCTTTCAATCGCTGTATTATCAATATCAAGACCTAACAAAGCGCTTACTTTACTTTTGCGCAGATGTATTGAAGGGCGCTGAGGTAAAAAGTCTGTTGTTACCACTTCGGTTATCGGACCTGCATTACCACCACAAATAGCGATGATCAGCGCTGATGCACGCTCTATTGCTGTAGTCTGTAGCTTAAAATCAACCCCGCGCTCAAAGCGGTGTGATGCTTCTGTATGCAGACCATAACGGCGGGCAATACCTGCCATGGTTGTGGGATCAAAAAAAGCTGCCTCTAAAAAAATGTGCTGTGTTTGTTTGTTGATTCCGGTCTGTTGTCCGCCCATAATACCGGCAAGACCGAGCACTTTTTCATGGTCAGTAATTAAAAGTGTATCGGAACTCAGATTGTGTTTTGAACCATCAAGCAAAACAAGATTTTCTGCTTCTTTAGCAAAACGCACATTGATTCCACCTGACAGCTGTTCTAAATCGTAACCATGCATAGGTTGCCCAAGCTCCAGCATGACATAGTTAGTCACATCCACCACAGGATCAACAGGACGAATACCTGCCCGTTGCAAACACAGCTTTAACCACAACGGTGTCGATACATTAATATTGATATTTTCAATAACACGACCCACGAAACGAGGACACGCTTTTTTGGCTTCAACTGCAATATTGAATTTTCGTGTTGATGTCTCAGTAACAGCTTCATACCGTGGTTCTGTTACTGGAATGTTATAATTTGCACTGACTTCACGTGCGATACCGATCAGGCTCAGACAGTCTGCACGGTTAGGTGTCAAACCTATTTCTATGCTGATATCATCTAAATTGAGATATTCACGAATATCCATGCCTATTGGCGCATCGGCAGGCAATTCCATTAATCCGTCCTGCTCTGCAAAGTTCATGCCAAGCTCCTGATCAGAACAGAGCATTCCGTATGATTCAATGCCTCTGATCGCTGTCGGTTTTATTTTGAAATCTTCAGGCAACAGCGCATCAACTTTGGCAAATGGTGCTTTTAACCCAACACGAACATTGGGTGCACCGCAGACAACCTGAACTTCATCGTTACCGACAGAGACCCGGGTTAATTTTAATTTGTCAGCATTTGGATGTTGCTCACAGGCAACCACTTCCCCTACAATAACGCCGGTAAAATATGGAGCTGCCGGTACTGTTTTTTCAACCTCAAGACCCGCCATTGTTAGCTGTTGGAGTAAATCTTCACGATTTACTTTAGGGTTAACCCACTCCTTTAACCAGGATTCACTAAAAATCATATTCTGTGTATTCCAAAAATTTTTAAAAGCTTATTTATCTGTTTTTATCTGTAAAACTGATCAAATAAATTGTTGCAAAAAGTCAAGGTTGTTATCAAAGAACTGCCGTAAATCTTTAATGCCATAGCGTAACATAGCAAAACGCTCAACACCGAGCCCCAGGGCAAAACCGCTGTATTTTTCAGTGTCAATATTTACCTGTCTGAGTACGTTGGGGTGCACCATACCACAACCGAGAACCTCTAACCATTTGACCGAACCATCTTCATTATGTCCCCATTCAATATCCACCTCAGCAGAAGGTTCTGTAAATGGAAAATAAGAAGGGCGAAAGCGCAGACGTAAATCTTTACGATCAAAAAAATATTTTAAAAAGCGTGATAGAAACGTTTTTAAATCTGCAAAACTGACTTTTTCTGCAATATAGAGTGCTTCTGTCTGATGAAACATTGGACTGTGAGTCTGGTCAGAATCACAGCGATACACTTTACCCGGACAAATAATAGCAATGGGTGGGCGAGAAGATTCCATTACTCTGATCTGGACAGGAGAGGTATGTGTACGCAGCACTGTTGCAGGATCAATGTAAAAAGTATCATGCATAGCGCGTGCAGGGTGGTGCTCCGGAATATTCAGCGCTTCAAAATTATAATACTGATCTTCCAGCTCAGGTCCTTCCGCCACACTAAATCCCAGGCGGCTAAAGTATTCAGTGATACGGATAATGGTCTGCGTGATGGGATGGAGTGTTCCTAAATGATACCCTCTGCCGGGCAAAGTAATATCGAGGGTTTCTCTGGTCAGCCTGGCATTCAGTTCTGCTGCTTCTAATTCTGTTTTACGGGTAGTAATAAATTCTGAAATAAGCTGCCTGGCACGATTAACTTTTGCTCCAAAAGCTGCCTTTTCAGCCGGAGCAATATTTTTTAGTTGCTGCATTAACAGGCTTATTTTTCCTTTTTTACCTAAAAAGGTGATGCGCAACTGCTCCAGTGCAGTTATATTATCAGCAGCGTTTACTGCCTCCCGGGCTTCATTTATCAGGTCATCAATATTATTCATAAAGCTCTGAGCTATGTCGAAATCATAGTTACATGTAATTTAAAGAAAGAATAGAACGATTCTGACAGGCTTCAGCAATTTTGCAACACAATATAGATAAAATAACTGAAAATAATCCGAAGTTTTTCGACAGCCGGCTTACATCGGCATTATAAAGAGTACTCTCATCTGACTGTTTTGCCTCCATTAACGTTACCTACTAGTATGTAAACAGATCCTAAAAAACAAACTAACTTACACTTTATTTTATTTGTGTTATAATCATTTGGCTTTGTGGTTTTTATTTATTACCTCAAAGGCAATAATTCGGAGTAGCTTTTAAAAATATCCACTGTGCAGAATTTAAAATATTCATTTACAAGTATATTTTAAGCCGGTAAACGGCAAAAGCGTCCAGGTTATTGAAGTGTATGTATGAGTTTTGTAATTCAAACCAGGGTATCTGCAAATATGCGCGGTTATCCCTGTATAAGAGTATTGCATATTATTTAGGGAATTTTACAATGGCATTGAGTACTGAAAAAAAAGATGAAATCATAAAGAAGCACAGAAGATCGGAAGGTGATACCGGTTCTCCTGAGGTGCAAATAGCATTACTGACCCACAACATAAATGGTTTACAAGCGCACTTTCAAACTCATGCGCATGATCTCCATTCGCGTTGCGGGCTGATCAGAATGGTTAATAAACGTCGTAAATTACTTGATTATCTGAAGGATAAAGATTATCAGTGTTACCGTTCTCTTATCAGTGATCTGGGTCTGCGTCGATAGCCGATTATAGTTGTTCAGGCAAGCAATAGTTAACTGAATTATTGAGTAAATATCTAACCGTAATTTCAGTCAGAACAGAAATTACGGTTTTTTGTTTGATTAAACTTAAAATTTGTTAATTAAGTCTTACTCAAAGCAGTTTTTAAAAAAGGCACGAAGTAAAAAAACAGACTGTTGATCAAGAGATACTGTTACTTTTAGAAGCTTCAATGAAAATGACCAGTTTACCACTGTTAATTTTTAAAAGATTATAAAATGAGAGCAAGCAAGCATTGACTACTTTATTATATTAAAAACAGTAACGTTGTTTTTTTTATAAATTTTGCAAAGTAAAACTTTAATGACTTTTGCACAGCTGAACAGCAAAAAGATATTGATTTAAAAAACTTTAAGGTTTTAAAAAACGATTAAAATCAATAGTATAAAACAATATTCTAAGCGTTATACGGCAGCAGGAATAAATAAAAGACTGTTAAGCAACGGGTAAACTGAAACAAGTAACAGCAGGTATTTTTGTTGATTTTTATATACTTCTTTCAGGCGGCACCAATAAAGACAGGTGTCTCAGTCAGTTTAGGCTTGCAGAGAATTTTTTAAATTATTTATTGATAAATATATCATGTAGGTGATGAATGTATTAGGGTTTTTTCTACTGATATAAAGCGATAAAGAGAACTCACTTAAATTAAGGGCATCAGTGTGAATTGTACTAAAAAGACATTTACTTTTGGCAATCAAGAGGTTTCAATTGAAACCGGGCGCATAGCACGTCAGGCAACCAGTGCAGTAATGGTAAAGATGGGGCAGGTGTGCGTATTAACCACTGTGGTTGCAGATAAAGAATTAAAAGATAAAGATTTTTTCCCTCTTTCCGTCAACTATCAGGAAAGGGCTTATGCGGCGGGTAAAATCCCGGGCAGCTTCATGAAACGTGAAGGTCGTCCTACTGAAAAAGAAATATTGACATCTCGTGTTATTGATCGTCCGGTCCGCCCATTGTTTCCAAAAGGCTTTATGAATGAAGTACAAATCATTTGTACTGTTTTGTCTACAGACAAAAAGTATGACCCTGATATTGCCGCAATGATTGGTACTTCAGCAGCATTAGCTATTTCTGGTCTTCCGTTTAACGGACCTTTAGGTGCTGCTCGTGTAGGTTTTACCGAAGAAAAAGGTTACATTCTGAACCCTTCCTACGAGGAGATTAAAAGCTCTGAGCTTGATATGGTTGTGGCAGGAACAAAAGAAGCCATCCTCATGGTAGAGTCAGAAGCAAAGGAACTTACAGAAGATGAAATGCTGGGTGCAGTACTCTTTGCGCAGCAGGAATATCAGTGCGTTATTAATGCAATTAACGAGTTGGCAGAAGAAGTCGGCAAGAAACCTTGGAGCTGGCATCCTGAGAGTGGAAATGATTCACTCAAAGAACGGGTTGATGCAGCTTATGGTCAGCAGGTTACAAAAGCTTACGAAATAACTCAAAAGACAGAGCGCAATACAGAGCTGGCACTATTACGCAAAGATGCAATAGAAACCATAGCAAGCGATGAAACAATCTCTGCAGAAGATGTGAAAAAAGCATTTGGTAACCTTGAAAAATCGATTGTTCGTAATAATGTAATTAATGGACTTCCCCGTATTGATGGTCGTGATACACGAACTGTTCGCCCTCTTGATATTGAAGTAGATGTATTACCGGGAACGCATGGCTCAGCATTATTCACCCGAGGAGAGACACAGGCACTTGTTACAGCGACACTGGGAGCTGCCCGGGATGCTCAAAAAATCGATTATCTTGAAGGTGACAAACGTGAACCTTTCATCCTTCACTATAATTTTCCTCCTTTTTCTGTAGGTGAGTGTGGACGCATTGGTTCTCCGGGTCGCCGTGAAATTGGTCATGGTCGTTTAGCTCGACGTGGTATTCAGGCAGTTTTACCAGAAGAAGAAAATTTTCCTTATGCGATTCGTGTCGTATCTGAAATCACTGAATCTAATGGTTCGAGCTCTATGGCTTCTGTATGTGGTGCAAGTCTGGCACTAATGGATGCCGGTGTTCCACTTAAGACACCTGTTGCCGGTATTGCCATGGGACTGGTAAAAGAAGGAGATAAGTTTGCAGTATTAACTGATATCCTTGGTGACGAAGATCATTTAGGTGATATGGACTTCAAAGTAGCGGGTTCCAAAGAAGGTATTACTGCACTGCAAATGGATATCAAAATTGCCGGTATCACTGAAGAGATTATGGATCAGGCTTTAGAGCAGGCGTTTGAAGCACGTATACACATTCTTGAGCAGATGAATAAAGTCATTAGCAAAAGCCGGGAAGAGCTTTCTGATAATGCACCTATGACCATTACCATGCAAATCAGCCCTGAAAAAATTCGTGATGTAATTGGTAAAGGGGGAGTAACCATCCGCTCTATTTGTGATGACACAGGTGCAACAGTTGATATTTCAGATAGTGGTGAAGTTAAGATTTATGCTGAAAATAAAGAAATTTGTAAAAAAGCAGAAGCTCGGGTGCTGGAAATTACAGCGGAAGTTAAAATTGGAGAAATTTACGAAGGCACAGTAAATCGTATTTTAGAGTTTGGTGCATTTGTCAATATACTGCCGGGACAGGATGGTCTTGTTCATATTTCACAAATTGCTGATCAGCGTGTTAATAATGTAAATGATCACGTGAGTGTAGGACAAAAAGTAAAAGTGGTTGCTACCGATGTAGATCAGCGTGGTCGTATTAAACTGAGTATGAAGCCAACAATAATAAAGGCTGCTGAAAATAATGCCTTTTAACAATCCTGACTTCAGGTTATGTACGGGTATAATACAATAGCATTCTGTTATCAGCGTTTGTAATAGACCCTGTAAAGATCCCGGAAGATTTTGTAACTTCTCAATGGCTCCGGGCAAAAAACAGAAACAAGTGCAGTTTGCTGTAAACTGTACGCTCTGTTTTATAAGAATCTGAACAGTAGCTTAATTACAGAGCTTATATATACACCGGCATCTTTTGTTCTTACGGTTAGAAAATTTATGATCATACGATTTATCTGTTCTTAATTGTACATCTGATCTGAGTTTTCGGAACTGCCTCCTCTAAAATTCTTGACAAATAATAATACCCGGAGAAAAGATTGCCAGCAACATTCGTCGTATTGTTTTTGAATTATACAAAAATAAATTTTATTCAGCTTTTATTGTACCGAAATATCAGCAATAAAATGGCAGGTTGATGGCAGATGTTTTTTGTTTTTAAAAAAACCAACTAAAGTCTATTCGGTTTTTTTACCGGGTAGTAAAGCAGGTTAATTCACAGATAATCTGTGCTTAGGTCGGTGTTATCTCTGAGCACGCAACAGCTACGAAAAATATTACCATTAGTAATTTTAGTGAATTTGTAGGGTTTTGTTGCTGGAAAGAGAGATATAGTTAAAACTGGTGTTTAAAAAGTTGAAAAAAAGTGATAAGTCTGTTT
>JAPORK010000159.1 GCA_026710285.1 Endozoicomonadaceae bacterium
AAAAATCTCTTTTAGGTATGAAATATTCGGGTTAACTACTCTGCTTAACCTTACGATAAATAATATTTTATTAATGGTTTTTAAAAAAGTTAACTTGCAGATATTCTGGTCAATAGCTTGTAAAAGTTTGAAGGGTTTATACCGGGTATACAAATGAGATTAGTTTTAAGGTTTTTGTTTTTCATTAATATTCGCTATCTATTTTATCTGAAAAACCACATACCTTATTATTTGAGAACACCTCATTTCTTCTTTAGGTCTGGTAAGATAATAAAAAATCTGTCCTGCTTCTTTTATCTTTTATTACTATTTTTTTGCTCAAAATCTTTTGCAATTGATCCTGATCTCTTTTTTGAAGCTTTAAAAAAAGGGCATAAAGCGGATATCGAGCAATTAATACAGGAAGATGAAAATTTTGATGTTGAAGTAAAATTATATAGCGGTCCCTGTCGGTCTAATACTTCTGACACTCCTCTTATGGTTGCTGCAGAGTATGGACATATTGATATTGTAGAAGACCTGATAACAAGAGGGGCAGACATAGATGCAAAGAATAATCACGGCTATACAGCCTTAATGTATGCAGCAAAGCAAGGACACATGCAAACCGTGGCTTTCCTCATTAACCATAAAGCTGATTTAAACTTGTGTGACTATGTTGGTGATACAGCTTTAATCCATGCAGTATTAAATGGAAAAACAGAGGTTGTAAAATATTTTCTTGATAGAGGGTCTGATATAAATATACAAAATTGTCTTGGTTGTACACCTTTAATGGAAGCAATTTTATGTGGTCATTCAGAAACTGCAATTCTCCTGATAAATAGTGGCGCTGATTTAAATTTGCGTGATTATACAGGCAATACACCTTTAACGGATGCAGCATCATATGGATGTACAGAAGTTGTAAAACACCTGCTTAAAAACAGAGTTAATATAAACATACGCAGTCCTCATGCTGGTTCACCTTTAATGAGAGCAATTTTATGTGGTCATTCAGAAACTGCAATTTTCCTGATAAATAGTGGAGCTGATTTAAATTTCCGTGATTTTATGGCCGATACACCTTTAATAAACGCAGCATGGCGTGGACAGACAACAGTTGTAAAACATCTGGCCGAAAGGGGAGTTGATGTAAACGCGCAGAATAAAAATGGTAATACATCTTTAATGCAAGCAGCCATGAAAGATCATTCAGAAACGATCATATATCTGATTGAAAAGAAGGCAGATGTAAACATAAAAAGCTCATTCGACCTGACACCATTACTTCAATATATGATCAATGGAAAAAAAGATTTTATTTATATTCTAGCGCTTCTGATTGCAAAAGGCGCTAATTTTGATATAAAAAATCCATTGCATGCATGCAGATTACAGTCAGCATTTGAAAGGTTCAACAAAAAACCTCAGAAACCAAACGGTATATTTAATTCATGCGCATACAGATGGAATGCTATGATGACCTTGTTGCAGCTTTTCAAATCAGACGATCTGAATAACTGTCGTATAGAAAAAGGTGATCCGGGAGAAATGAATCTTGTTTTTGAACAAACACAAAAGAACCAAACTGACAAACACATTCTGATTAAAAATTTGCCTGCACCGGAAACACTTATATCAGATCATCCGCTTCAGGATGCTGCAGAATACGTCATACTAAAAACGCACAGATTTGATGAGATTGATGGATTACCACTACCCGCTAAACTTATTAATAACATTAAAAATAAACGTTATTTACCATTAAAGTTTTATTCTCTTTTTGAACCTTATTTAAAGGTGAATCCACTAAATTGTACACAACAAAAAATTGAATCTTCCGTGGAAAGCGACAACATTTCAGAAGTGCCTGTCCAGTGATTAATTCTTACTACCAATAAAGATAATGTTAACTTTTTTGTGTTGGCTCAGGACGATCCTGATAAGCTATCACTGATAACTTAATCCGCTTGCTGAAGCTCTCATTTATTTAAAAAGCCAAAGACGTTTTTACCGATACTAACTATAAGCTCCTTCCGGTAATAAATACAATGCCAATATTATTTCATTTATTTTCTTGATATACCAGATGATGTTAACTATTCTGCTTAACCTCAAGATAAATAATGTTTTATTAATGGTTTTTAAAAAAGTTAAATCACAAATAGTTATGCTAATTACTTGTAAAGATTTTCAGAGATTATGTTGAGTATGCAGACAAGGTTATTTTTAAAATTTTTTTCAATTCATATTCGTTATCTGTTTTGTATGGAAAACTGCACATCTTCTCATTTAAGGGTATCTGATTTCTTCTTCAGAGCTGGCAAGGCAATAAAAAACCTGTCCCGTTTCTTTTATCTTTTACTACCATTGTTTTGCTCAAAATCTTTTGCAATTGATCCTTCTCTCTTTTTTGAAGCTTTAAAAAAAGGGCATAAAGCGGATATCGAGCAATTAATAGAGGAAGATGAAAATTTTGATATTGACATGAAATTATATAACGATCCTCATCAGCCTGATGCTTATGACACCCCTCTTATGGTTGCTGCAAAGTATGGACATACCGACATTGTGAAATATTTTATAACAACAAGAGAGGCAGATATAAATGCAAATAATAATAACGGCTATACAGCCTTAACATATGCAACAGAGCAGGAACATACACAAATTGTCATTCTCCTTATAAATTATAAAGCCAGTCTCCATGTAAACGATCATGAAGACAGAATGGTTTTAATTAATGCAGCATCACTGGGACTGACAGAAGTTGTAAAATATTTGCTTAACAAGGGATTTGATATAAATCTACAAGATCTTCATGGTGATACACCTTTAATGAAAGCAATTTCACACAATCATTTAGAAACTGCAATTCTCCTGATAAATAACGGAGCTGATTTAAGTCAGAGTAATTATGCAGACAACACACCTTTAATGTGTGCCGCATCACGTGGACAGACAGAAGTTATAAAACACCTGCTCAACAGAGGACTTAATATAAACATACAAAATCATTCTGTTGGTTCACCTGTAATGCAGGCAATTTTATCTGGTCATGCAGAAACTGCATTTTTTCTAATAGAAAATGGAGCCAATTTAAATAAACCCGACTACACGGAAAATACAGCTTTAATAAATGCTGCATCACGCGGACAGACAGAAATCGTAAAATATCTGCTTGACAAAGGATTTGATATAAATCTGCAAAATCATTATGGTAATACACCTTTAATGAAGGCAGTTTTAAATGGTCATTCAGAAACTGTAATTTTCCTGATAAATAGTGGAGCTGATTTAAATTTGCGCAATGATGCGGGCAATACAGCTTTAATAAATGCAGCATTTTGTGGACGGATAGAAATTGTAAAATGCCTGGTTGAAAAAGGAGCTCATGTAAATGTCCGGAATAAGAGTGGTAATACCGCTTTAATGGCAGCAACCATGAAAAATTATTCAGAAATTATCACATATTTGAATGGAAAATAGCAGATGTGAACAGAACCCCCCCCCAATTCGGTGAGACACTGTTTACTGCAAATTCTGCTTCAGAGTTTTTGACTGAATAATAAAAATTATTGCTTTTAACCCGCTGGTACTGAAAATAACCTTGTCATTCCGGCATAGATTGCCGAAATCTCATAACAGAGAAAATATTTTCAGTGATGATTGACCTGAATAGATTCACGCTTTAGCGGAAATGATGTAAGGCGGCAGGAATGGACGTAAGACGGGAATGATTCCGGGTGAGAATACTTTTCAACCAGTATTAAGCTCCTTCCGGCGACAAATATAGTAACAAAAAGGTCTGTTTACTATTTGTCTGCTCATTGATCAGACAAATAGTAATTACTTCCTGTTAACCCTGTAATATTACTACTTGATTGAAATTAGCTGTTTACACACTGCCTGTTATTCTTTTTACTTTTTATATATTGTTTTTTGGAAGGAATAATCTCTTTAAAGCGCGATAATCTCAGCGATTTCCCCAGTACCTTAACTTTTACAAGATGGTTGTAAACTTTTTTAGACATATCTGCCGGCAGATCAACAATTGTATGGCTGTCCATAATACGTATTGCACCAATATTGCGGCTGCTAATGCCTGCTTCATTGGCAATTGCACCAACAATATTACCTGGTTTTACACCATGCATACGACCTATTTCAATGCGAAAGCGATCCATTCCTGTTTCAGTTTTTTGATAGTTACTGTTTTGTTTCTCACGCCGTTTTCTGCTGCCTGCTGATACAGGCGTTGGTGGAGCCAACTCTTTTAATAAAAATGGTTTTTTACCCTGGATGATTTTTGCAAGTCCGGCAGCAATAGCTAAAGGATCGGCATTACACTCTTCATGATAATCTTTGACAATTTTCATGAAGAATTCTGTGTCTGACTCCAGCGCCTGAGTAATTTTTTGTTTAAATTTTTGTATCCGTTGATTGTTTAGTTCTTCTGTTGCCGGTAATGGCATAGGTTCAATTAATTTCTTTGTCATTTGTTCAATAGAACGTAATAACCGTTTTTCTCCCGGAGTAATAAAAGAAATGGCAGAACCATGACGTCCTGCACGACCAGTGCGACCAATACGATGCGTATAAGCTTCAGGATCATGAGGAATATCGTAGTTAATAACATGAGTAATTCGGTCAACATCCAGTCCGCGTGCAGCAACATCAGTTGCAACAATAATATTTATTTGCCCTTTTTTTAAGCGGTTGATTGTACGTTCTCTCTGTAACTGCATAATTTCTCCACTTAGCGGTGCTACAGCATAGCCACATGAGTTTAGTTTTTCTGCAAGTTCGGTTGTGTCTTTTTTAGTACGAACAAACACAATAGCACCATCAAAAGATTCATGCTCTAAAATACGCGTTAACGCATCAAATTTCTGGTTAGAAGAACCCATCCAATAGCGCTGGCAGATAGAGTCTGCTGTAACTGTCTTAGCTTTTATTGTAATTTCTTCTGGTTCATTTAAATATTTTTTAGCAATTTTACGAATCTCTTTGGGCATGGTTGCTGAAAGCAATGCTGTTTGATGATTTTCAGGTGTTTTTTGTAAAATCCATTCAACATCTTCAATAAAACCCATGCGTAGCATTTCATCAGCTTCATCCAGCACCAGACAGGATAAATTATCCAGAACCAATGTACCTCTGTTCATATGATCCATTACCCGACCCGGCGTACCCACGACAACCTGCACTCCTTTTTTGAGCTGTTTAAGCTGATGGCTGTAATTTTGTCCTCCATACACCGGAAGTACCTGAAAATTTTTCAGCTTTGCTGCATAACGGTTAAACGCTTCTGCTACCTGAATAGCCAGTTCTCGTGTGGGTGTTAATACCAGTATCTGTGGATGATCTCTGTTTTCACAGTTAATACGGGATAACAGAGGAAGGGCAAAAGCTGCGGTTTTACCAGTACCGGTTTGAGCCTGTCCCACAACATCCCGACCAGATAATATTTTAGGAATAATTGCAGCCTGAATTGGAGATGGCGTTTTATATCCAATATGCTCCAGGGTTTCAAGTATTGGCGCAGCTAAATTCAGGCTATTAAAGTTAGCCTTTGATGTAGAAATTTCATCTGACATGATAAAAGTATACCTTTAAGTAAAAAGATGTAGTGTAAATAAAGGAGCCTACATCCGTGCAGGAAAACCTCTTTCATATCAGAAAGTAAACCTTCAATATTGCGAATTATCGAACGTGTGGCTCTTAATAAAACTATGAGGAAGACATTATATAGTGTATTTCAGAAAACTGCACCACATTTTATAAAATTCATCTCTTTATAACATAAAAAAATAACAGCTTATTGGCAAAACAGCGGTTAATTCATTGGATCTCTCTTTAAAAAATATCAATAATTCAATAGGTTAAACATTTTTCTGCTACAATACAGCTAAATGCTTATATATCACCTGTTTATAATATTTTTTTTCGTGTTATTAGTTCTGCTTTTATTATTTCTTCTGCAAAAACGAAAATCTAAAGGAAAACAGTGCATGCAAATAATTATATTTACATCTTTTTCGTGGTTCTCGTTTTTGCAATAATAACAAAAAAACTAAGAGATAATGCCTTTATCTCTATCTGTTTTTTAATATTTTTATCTGTTTTCTGTTTAATTTTCCCCTTTGTTCGGTCTCGTGTATTGAGTCAGGTTCAGATTCAGATGCTTCAGGTGTTCCATCTGTTTCTATTGTTGTGGATTCAACTGATTCAGATATTCCGGCTGTTTCTGCTGCCTTAGGTTCAGATGCTTCAGGTATTTCATCTGTTTCTGTTACCAGAGATTCAGAATCAGATTCAGATGATATTCCTGAATCCGAACAGAGATTGCGAAATTTTAAAATCCGTATCTGCATTTTTTTCTTGTCGGGTGGTGAGTAGCTATTCTCGTAGGGACTTTCAAGAATAAGAACTTGCTGCAATGTCGTAGCCTCGATTTCATTGCCTTCCAGCGGACGAAAACTTGCCTGTTGTATCCAGAGAGGCATCGTATACATATGTCCGGAGTTAAAGGTTATTCTCTTTTGTTCATTGTCAATATGAAACTGGTGATTATAATTTAGACTACCTGGTTTTGCAGATGTTTTTTTTATCCCTATGAAAGATGCACTCTCACTATCAGTAATAGTGTAATAAGGATTAGCTTTTCCATATGACTTTATCGGAAAGACTAACTCACTGCACCCCTCAGGCAGAATACTATTTATAAACATGGCACCCTGCACGACATTGTGATGAGGTTGTGTATTTGTAATAATAAAATGGTTAAATGGTTCTTTTTCCATGGCACTTTTGTCATAGGTGCTACGGGTGATTTTAACAATGGTTTGTGATGTTTTTCTCACGCTAAAAATCCATTTTAAATCTGTTTTTACTGTTATATGCATAGAGATAGTAAATTTTTTGTCGTCATCAGGTAGCTGTGGAACTATCATACTATCTGTGCCGGGCACTATTGATGAATAATCCGGATGCTGACGAATTTCATGGGAAGATTTAATAACCAGATCAATTTCATAGTAGGTCAGTTCATTTTTTTTAAAGTCAAACCTTAAATTAGTGTATTCTTCTGACTCTCTACTTTCACAAGCAGTGTACCTTACTGGTTCACTGCTTTCATAATCAGTGGATCTTACCGGATCAATACTTTGATGATCAGTCTGCTCTTCCGATTGACTACTTGTAGAATTAGTGTTTTCTTCTGATTCATTACTTTCATGGTCAGATTGTTCTTCTGATTCATTACTTCTTTCAACCTCAACAGCACTAACCTGATTAAAAGAGGTTGTAAATAGCAAGCAGACCAGCAGCCATATTTTGCCAAGCTGAACTTTATTAACAAAGATCATGATTTCCTCACTTTTTTAAATGGGAACGGAATATAGTTAATATTCAGAGAAAGTACAACTCATTTTTTGATTTTTTTTATGTAAGGATTTTTTCTTTATCTGTTCCATATATCTTATTGTTTTTTCTCTTTTTATTGATTAAAAGATTATAACCTCAACCTTTAAACAGGAGATGCTGATAAACATATTTTAATAAATAAAGGCATTGAATAAACCTGTCTTTGTAGTAAACCTCCTCTCAAAATCTGAATAAATCTCTGTCTTTGTTGTTTTCAACGATTCTGGTAAGTGAGGGAATCGTTGAAAAATGATATAAAATTTTCATTATTATAATTAACTGTCCTGGTCTGTGTATTGATATACTCTCTGCTTTTCTCTTTTTTCATTATCAAGAAGTATACTGTAGCGCTTAGTATTAGTAATAGTAGCTGTACATGCAGATTCATCAGAAACGCTGTTAGTAACAGACACTGCATACATTTGAGAAATACTGGTTATGACAGTTTTGGACTGAATAACATCAAAAATTTGAATTGCATTCTCGTTCAGCCACTGTTTGATTTCCTGCTGGTACTGATAATCAACGCCCTGCTGCTCTACCTGAGAATATGTTAACGTTTGATGAGTAATGGGATTGACGAAAAAAGGATTATACTGAGAACGTTGTTTAATATATTGCCACTCAGCGTATTGAGGATTTTCATCACGAGTGAGTGCAAAAGGTTCTGTGAGTAATATACCATCGGTTTTGCTTCTGTACTTATCAGGAAGACCTTCTGGCACTAAAATAAAATAATTATGTTCCCATTTCCCTTTGAATATAATATTGTTTGATGTTTTAGGAAAACGGTAAAATAATTTTCCTTCCCCCTGCAAACTATCGTTGAAGAAAGCGCCTTCATAAGTAAAACCGTTTGACCAGTTAAGAACGCCGTGCCCGTGCATTTTTCCCTGCAGAATCTCTCCAAAATAAACACGATGATCTGGCCAGACAATAACACCTTTCCCTGTACATCTTGTGCATTTAAAGTAACCGCTGGATTGTTCTGGTTCGTGCAGAGAATTATCAACCTGTTCTTCTGTGTTTTCAGTTGTATTCGAAATAAAAGCGAACTCTGGACATGCAGCAGAAGCGTTAAAGAATCCGGATATCGTTCTTCCGTCAACTCCGGTATAAATACCTTTTCCATATGCTCTTCCTTGTACAAAAGTACCTTCAAATTTATCTCCATGTGTATATCGTATAGTCACAGGTCCTTCCAGGTATCCATTTGAAAAGTGACCTTTGTAAGATG
>JAPORK010000258.1 GCA_026710285.1 Endozoicomonadaceae bacterium
CCGGTGCCGGCATACCTAAGGTATGCGTCTTATCCGGTGTATACCAGCACCAGCTTTTTTTCTCTTCTTCAGTAAAGGTTACAAACGTATCAGTAACCATTTGAACAGGCGTTATTTCAAGTTCACGGTGAGTGAAAAAATGGTGGAATGTTGACCAGATAACCGGTTGCTGCTCAATCTTTACTGACCGGCAAAACTCAATTTCTTCCATAAACTTTTCCATCTTTTCAAAAACAGGTAAGCTCCACAGTCCACCCCAGATGCCTTGCTGTGGATGCTTTTTCAGTAAAACCTGCTGCTGTGAATTGAGCAACAATAGCATGTATATTTTTCTTTTTTGCACAGCCTTTTTTGGTTTAGGTGTTGGATACAAATGCCAGCTGTTAGTTTTAAAGGCGCTACACTCCTTTTGTAACGGACAGTCACAGCAGCGGGGATTGCTGCGTGTACAAACCAGCGCACCTAAATCCATCATTGCCTGGGTATAATGACCATAGCGCTGATCCGGCAAGCAATTTGTAGCGATTTGCCAGAGCTTTTTCGATACAGCCGAACTACCTGTCCATCCGGAGACAGCGTAATAACGTGTCAGTACACGCTTTACGTTTCCATCAAGCACCGGTGCTTTTATATTCATTGCTATAGAAGCAATAGCGCCTGCTGTGGAACGACCAATACCTGGCAGCTCCATAAGTTTTTCTGTTGTATCAGGAAATTGTCCGCCAAGGTGTTGGGTAATATATTGTGCTGTTTTATGTAGGTTACGCGCACGACTATAGTAGCCTAATCCACTCCACAAATACAGCACTGTATCAATATCGCTGTTTCCCAGGCTGACCACAGAAGGAAAGCGCTCTGTAAATCGATTAAAATAGGGAATAACTGTAGCTACCTGCGTCTGTTGCAACATTATTTCACTCACCCATACCCGGTAAGGGGTGCATGTTTGTTGCCATGGCAGATTTTTGCGACCGTGGCCGTCAAACCAGCATAATACTTTTTGGCTAAAGTTTTTGTTGTGAACTGTTTTCAATGACACCCTGTTATTTGCAGACAAATAGCACTCCCTGTTTTAAAAATTACTTGCAGCAGTTAATCCGTTAGCAGCTGTCATTCTGCACCTTCCCAATTTTGTGCGCTAAGATCGTCAAAGCGTGCATATTGCCCCATAAAAGCCAGACGAACTGTACCAATAGGACCATTACGCTGTTTACCGATAATAATTTCTGCTATACCTTTATGTTCTGTATCCGGATTGTAAACTTCATCACGATAGATAAACAGAATCAGATCAGCATCCTGTTCAATAGCTCCAGATTCCCGCAAATCAGAGTTTACCGGTCGTTTATTAGGTCGTTGTTCTAAAGAACGGTTCAGCTGTGAAAGTGCTACCATTGGTACATTAAATTCTTTCGCCATGGATTTTAAGGAGCGTGAAATTTCAGAAATTTCATTGATCCGTCCCTCTTTATAATCAGCAATCTGCATTAACTGCAAATAATCGACCATAACCAACCCCAGAGGTCCATGTTGACGTACGATACGGCGAAGCCGGGAACGCATTGCCTGTGGACTCATCCCTGGCGTATCATCAACGAAGAGTTTCTTTTCTTTAAGCCGTTTTACTGCAGAAGCAAGTTTTGGCCAGTCATCATCTTCAAGTCTTCCGGTACGCACACGCGTCTGATTGATTTTTCCCATGGAGGCAAGAGTCCGCATTAGAATTTGTTCAGCCGGCATTTCAAGGCTGAAAACAACCACAGGCTTATCGGCTGAATTTAGCATAGCACTTTCAACCAGGTTCATACCCATGACGGTTTTTCCCATGGATGGACGGGCAGCCACCACGACCATATCAGCAGGTTGTAACCCGGAAGTCATTTCATCTAAATCTTTAAATCCGGAAGAAAGACCGGTAATGGCATTACTTGAATTAAATAACTCATCAATCCGGTTGAGTGTACTTTTCAGCAATGGTTTAATGGCCACCGGTCCGGAGTCACTGTTACGCTGTTCAGTGAGTTGAAAAATCGTTCTTTCAGCACTTTCTACAATGTCATTACAGCTTTTGCCTTCCGGATTAATTGCCAGCTGAATAATATTTTGTGACGCCTTTATCAGACGCCGTAACACAGCACGTTCATACACAATGCTGGCATACGCTTCTGCATTACTCAGACTGGGGATGCTTTCAACCAGCTGCGCCAGATAATCATCCCCTCCACATGCCTCAAGCAACTGATTATTTTTTAATGCTTCTGAAACTGTAACCGGATCAAATGGTTGCGTATCCTGCGCAAGAGAGGCGATGCACACAAAAATTTTCTGATGAGCCTGGTGATAAAAATCTTCTGAGGAGAGTTTATCAGCAACTACATCCCACAACTGATTATCCACCATCAGTGAACCAAGCATTACCTGCTCTGCTTCAATAGAATGAGGGACCGTTTTTAAGGTCGCCAGTGGATTGCATGTTGTTTCAGGATAAGCAGTTTCTTGCATCAGACTATGTTTTGCCATCGGTTAAATAAATTAATATGAAAAAAGTTCTGCGGATAATGTCAGCACTATTCACCATAAAAACTTACTGTACCATTTTTTAGCAGAATCATCGAACAGCAAAACAAACTTTTTTGTTATATAAAAATAATCTTAAAAAAAAGAAAAAATAAACCCGCTGACCTTTATTTTGAAATGATAAACCCTTTTATTGTTGGGAAAAAATAGTTTTCATAAATTATTATCTTGCTGCAAATCTGATATAACATAAAAAAATAACGAAGTTATAATCGGAGAATATCAACACCTGAATATACTTGTCGGATTGCCAGTAATATCAGGGGTTTAAGCCTGCATTTTAATCCATAGTCTGGCTTTTAGCGCCTGCAAAGGCATAGATGCTTTTTGCTCAGTCTTATGCTGATATGGTACCTGAAAATCTTCCAGCCCTGGCAATGCAAATTTTTTTGTCTGCAGGAAAGTTGTTTCAGGTTAACCAGTTTATTATAAGTCAGTTGACTACAGCAAATTTATATGTGCTCCAAAATTTTAAAGGTATACTTAAGTGTTTCATCTCTTTGTGAAGTGTGTTGTTCACAGAAAGTCTCATGCCATTTTTGGATGTTAATATCAGGAAAAAAAGTATCCGCGGTAACAGATTTATGAATTTGTGTCAGATAAAGTTTATCTGCCAGATGCAATGTTTGTCTGTAAATATGCGCACCACCGATAACCATAATTTCTTCTGCTCCGTTAGTCAGAGCAACCTGTCTCGCTATGTCTATCGCCTCATCTATATTCCCGGCAACAACAATACCTTCATGTTCAAGCCGCTTTGTTGTTACCACAATATTTGTTCTGCCGGGTAGAGGTTTTTTCAGTGAGTCAAATGTTTTTCTACCCATAATCAATGGTTTTCCCATGGTTACTGATTTGAAATAGCGTAAATCTTCAGGCAGATACCATGGTATTTTATTATCAAGACCAATTCCATTATTGTCTGCTACAGCTGCAATGAGTGCAATTTTCATTTTTGTCCCGTTTGTTTATTTTGGTATATAAACACCAATATTTTTATAACCTTCACTATACAGATGAATAGCATGTAAACGACTAATTACTCCCCGGTCACAAAACAGTAAATACCGCCGGCTTGTGTCCATGGTACCAATTTGTGATTCCAGTTTATAAAACGGTAATTTAATCACTGGTGTTTTATCAACCACTAAGGGTATCACTTCACTTTCATGTGGATGACGGACATCGATGATGATATCTTCAGGTTCCGGAGTTTTAATTATAATAACTTTGCTAATAAGATCAGCACTATCCAGGTTAACCAGATTGGTAATACTTTCAGTTTTACGCTGTTTAACTGCTTCTTCCAGGTGCGAAAAATCAATTTTACTCTCTTCCTGTAATGCTTTTTTATAGTTGGCTTTTATTGTTGGGTTTTTAGAGATGACCGCACAATACTCCGGCATATTTTTTGAAAAATTTTCTGTGCCCGTTTGCCGGGCTATTCGGATAATGTCTTGTTTATCCATCACGATGAGTGGGCGTAATGTTAATAAATCCGTTGCCGAATCAATTACCGAAAGATTAGGTAGCGTCTGACTTGATACCTGTGCAATAGCCTCACCGGTGGACAGCGTAGAAATCTTCATCTCTCTGGCAACTAAAGTAGCTGCTTTTAACATCATTCGTTTAAGAATGACACCCATATAAGCAGGATCAACCCGGGTTAAAATTTGCTCTATGATGGGTTGAAAAGAAAGCGTGGTAAACAGTACCGGATGCAAAGCACCATATTTTTCCCACAAAAAATAGGCTACTTCCTTAACACCTGTTTCATGTGCATGCCCGCCTAAATTAAAAAAGCAGAAATGTGTTTTTATACCACGACGCATGGTCATAAAGCTGGATACGGCTGAATCAAACCCACCTGAAATCAGCGATAAAACCGGTTGCTGTGACCCCATTGGAAATCCGCCAATACCTTCGTGACGTGAAAGCACCAGGAAATAGTCTTCATTTTTTATTTCAATATTGATGGTAATATCGGGGTGATGCAAATTAACACCGGCAGCTTGTGTTTGCTGATTTAACCCGCCGCCAATATATTTTTCTGCTTCAACCGAGGTAAATGTATGTTGCCCTGATCTTTTGACACGAACAACAAAGGTTTTTCCTGTTAAAGCTGCATCATAATGTGCTTTTACCGTTTCCAGCAGTTCATCTAAATCGAGCAGAGGAAAGCGCAACACTTGCATAAAATAGCAGATGCCGGAAATGCAGCTCAGTTTGTCAGTTAATGCTGCAACAATACTGTCATCTTCATGCTCGGTGGTAACAGAGATATGATCCCATTTATTCCCGACCTCAATATTTTCATCGATTTGTGAACAAATATTACCAATATTTTTACATAGTAACTTTGTTAAACGCTTTCTAACCGATGAGCTTTTGATGGTAATTTCGGGAAACAATTTTACAATAAACTTCATAAAAACACTTTTATACCCTGTAAATCATTTTTCGCAATAATGCAGAAAACAGCCTTTAACATCCGGCTAAGCAGCTAAAGTGCTATTATATTAAACGTTTTTATCTGTTTTTCAAAATAAAACAGTCCAAATGATCTGGATTATGTGTGGCGTTAATAAAAATCTCCCAGTTTTTATTAGCGGAAGGTTTGAGGAGCGTCTATTTTATTGTGCTTGCCAGGAATAAATAACATTGTGTATGAGTTAATCACATACTTTAGGTAAAGAAAGTATGAATTGAGACAAAAAAGAGAAAAAATTGAAATAAAAAAATTGCAAGTTAATCATAAGCCGGGTTCTGTAAAGTTTATGTTTAAACCTGACAGTCATTCATCTAGGATGTGTGTCACCACACACCTCAAGCAGCCTACCCGGATTCAGTGCGGGTCACACTAAAGAATCTCTATTTGGCCTTGCTCCGGATGGGGTTTACCTTGCCACAAGCTGTTACCAGCTGCGCGGTACGCTCTTACCGTACCCTTTCACCCTTGCCGGCCTGGTTTATCAGGCTTAGGCGGTCTTCTCTCTGCTGCACTTTCCGTAGGCTCGCGCCCCCCAGGCGTTACCTGGCATCCTACCCTTTGGAGCCCGGACTTTCCTCTCCAAATAACAAAAAATGGTTAACTACTTAATAACCAACGCTGTTATTTGCAGCGACTGTCTGCTCAACTTGCAATCTGCAAAGCGTAACTGAATCAAAAAATATTTACAAGCTTTTTACAGGTTATTTTTTCTCTGCAATTGACTTACCTTCACTCCCTAAAGACTCGCTCTTGCGCGCATTTTTAGCTACGACTTTTACCCTGGCAGGTTTATCTCCTGCTGAACATACCAATCTTTATTGAATGCACCGTGGGCTGAGCTTGTCCAAGCCTGGCTGTTTTTGATCTCTGGGCTTCGACAAGCTCAGTTAGCGGACGAATTATATTGAAGTTATTCAGGGAGGGGAATATCATCCGAACCTGTTTACTACTGTTTGTCTGCTTGCCTGAATAACGTTGATTGTTATTGAAAGATTTTTGTATAAAAGACAGCCTCAACGAGAGGTTTTACTACGTGCCCAATAAATTTCAATCCTGTCCATTAATTGTGTGCCTATATCTAAATTATACTGCTTATCTAACTGACGAATACAGGTAGGGCAGGTAATATTAATTTCAGTCAGGTAATCGCCAATTACATCCAGTCCTGCTAACAGTATTCCTTTTTCTTTCAGAACAGGACCTACCTGCTGGGCAATCCATAGATCTCTGTCAGATAACGCCTGCCCTATGCCGATACCGCCTGCGGCAAGATTACCTCGATGCTCTCCTTTAGCTGGTAATCGGGCTAGCGCATAGGGTACAGGCTCCCCGTCGATCATTAAAATACGTTTATCACCTTTTTCTATAGCAGGAATAAATTTTTGTCCCATAATGGTGACAGTGCCATGTTGAGTTAATATCTCCAGGGTGGCGGTCAGGTTAGGATCGGTAGCGCTGAGGCGAAAAACACCTGCTCCTCCCATGCCATCCAGCGGTTTAAAAATAACCTCCCCTTCCTCTTTGGCAAATTGTTTCAGCCGCTGTATATCTTTACTGATAAAATAAGCTACCTGACATGCAGGGAAATGTGTTGCGAACAGCTTTTCATTGCAGTCTCTCAGGCTCTGTGCTCTGTTAACAACCAGCACACCTTGTTTTTCCGCCTGTTCAAGCAGATAAGTACAATAAATAAATTCATTGCTGACCGGTGGTTCTTTACGCATAAGGATAACATCAAGGCTGTGCAGTGGTGCCTCAATTTTTTTCCCAAAACGATACCAGTTGTTCGAATCAGGCATAACATCCAGCGTAGTCATTGCTCCTGATACGTTGTTATTATGTTGATACAGATCTTTCATCTCCATATAAAAAAGTTGCCAGCCACGTTTTTTGGCTGCAAATAGCAGTGCTAGAGAACTGTCTTTTTCATACAATATATCCCTTATGGGATCCATAACAATACCAACTTTTAAGGTCATTTTTTTATCCTGTTATTGTTCCAGTCACCCCATAAATACTGTAATACTGCAATAGCACCCAGTGGCGCAGTTTCCGTTCTCAATACGCGTGGTCCCAGGGTGATGGTCTCAAACGCCTGTTTTTTTGCCATGGCTATTTCTGCATCAGATAACCCACCTTCGGGACCTGTGAGTACTGCAACAGAATCAGGGTAACACGATTGTTGCATTAATGTTTTGTCAGAGCGATGACAGAGTACTAACTTAAGCTGTTCATCACAGGAGTGAATCCACGACTCCATAGTGCACGGAAAATGTATCTTTGGAATATAGTTGCGTTCACACTGTTCACAGGCACTGATGATTAATTGTTGCCAGTGCTGCAATTTTTTATGCTGCCGTTCACGATTAAGTTTCACTTCACACCGCTCACTGAATAACGGTGTTATTTCAGTCACCCCCATTTCTACCGCTTTACGAATAGCGTAATCCATACGCTCTCCTCTGCTTATACACTGCCCAAGATGGATTTGCAGTGGAGACTCTTTATTACAGGGTGAAAAATTTAACAATTTTGTATGTACACTATTTCTGTAAATAGCAATAATTTGTGCCTGCCATTGCCCGCCTGAACCATCAAACAATATTAGGTTTTCCCCCATTTTCATACGTAAAACATTAACAACATGGTTAACAGGTGATCCTGTTAATTCAAACAGTAATTTTTGCGATACGGGTGTGGAGGTTGGCAGAGGAGTTGCAGTAAAAATTCGTGGTACTCGCATAAAATATGTTTATACTCCATCCTGATTATAACATGGTAATATTTTTATCAGTACTTCAGCTGTATTTAAAAGAACTGACAAATTAATTTTATTTCACATTTATTCAAAAACAGAACAAACTTGTTAACAGTTAAAAATTACTATCTGCATATTTACACAGGAGCTTTTCCGGGAATAAGTGCAGACTTTTATAGTATCGCACTATAGTGTACATGAACAAATATGATAGTGCCGACAGTAAGATATAAACGATTTGAAATAATTTGTTCTGCACCAAAAATTGCATACTAAAAAAACGGATTTCTGTATTATTAATCTTTAAAGCATCTCTTTACAGCGTTTTAAGATATAATTTTGACTTCAAAATAAAATAATCCACTTTATGTTTTAGCGCTCTGTAGGAATAAAGAATGGAAATAAGTTATCTGACAAATATAGTCAAAACTGTGGTTTGCCAATATGCATCCTATATTAACAACTGTTTTGTTTTTAGGGATTTAATGAAAACTAAATAAGATTTATTTTTTGTCACTTAAGAAACAAAAAATAAAGGTAGATTTTCATATATGGCAAGTTATTTTTTTGCGTGCTTCTAAATAAAAAAAACCCGGGGAAGTCCCGGGTTTTTTTTATCATTAACTGCTTAGTATCACTATATTTTTCGAAAAATATTTTTGTTCGTTACTTTTTTTTTGCTGCTGATTTTTTAGTTATTGCTTTTTTTGCTGTCATTTTTTTAGCAGACGCCTTTTTAACAGTAGTTTTTTTAGCTGTTGCCTTTTTAGCGACCGTTTTTTTAGCGGCTACTTTTTTAGCTGGTGCCTTTTTA
>JAPORK010000266.1 GCA_026710285.1 Endozoicomonadaceae bacterium
GACTGATTTATCAACCTCACTGTCTGTTTTTAGAAGTCAGAGCCTGTTTGTAATTGTGTACAGGAAGTGAAGGTGATGAGAAATAACACTATTTTTCTGTTTTTCAAAGTGTATAACGTCAATATAATGATGCCACACAACAATAAAAGCTGGAAAATAGTATCTTTTTACCAGGTATGCTGTAAAACCTCATCCTTCAGAGTCTGTCTCTTAGTGACATTTTTCAAGCTCTGATTTTTATCCTGGCAGATTGCCTGCTACTGAATAGTATTAGTCTTTTTAGTATAAACCCGTGGGCTCAGCCCACTGTGTACGTACGACAAAGGCACAGACAAATGAAGTAAAAAATATACTTTTCAGAAAAAGTTATTATTTCAGTTGCAGGGAAAATAAAAATAATCCCACCTAAAGACAATGTTAGTTTTTTTATGGTTAAAAATTCAATTAACGAACCATTTGTTGGCTTGATATTCTCAAATATTATTGGCGAACCTATATCTATCTTAACTATCCTTAGAGATGCTTGTACCCATTGATTTTTTTCTTTTTTTCTTCACAAAGGGGTTAAACACTTTTTATCTTTCAATAGATTAGGTATGAGTACCCGAACTGCACTAATTGCAGCACAAAAGAGCTGCGTAAGATTAAGAACCAATAAGGGAATTAAAATAATGAACAAGCTAACCAGAAAAACTATTTTAGTTTTTACAATCTTAATCTCAATCTCAAAAATTTCGTCAGCCAAAGGATATCTTTTAGAGCCTGAATCCTGGAGTTTTCCTGCCGTTATTGAATATGCAAGGGAAATAAGTCCAAAAAACATAGAGGATAAAATATTCGGTGCATTTGGTCTTATTTATTCATCTGAAGAATTGGCTGCTCTCAAAGTATATGATCTGTCAGCAAATGAACTGCAAAAATATGCAGATATAGTTGTGCACGCATATCCAGATGCAGCTGGAAAACAGCTTCCGGATAAATGTGAAGATTTACCCATTTCGCAGATGAATAAGACTTGTATTGCCAATGTTGCGTATGTATCTATTCATGCAACCAATCCTGATATAAGAAAACATGCAGCAGAATGCTTCGCTTTTATACATAACTCTTTACAAGAATCAGAACATAAAAATTTAGAACAGAAGTAGCAGACAAACAAAGTATTGACTGATTTATCAACCTCACTGTCTGTTTTTAGAAGTCAGAGCCTGTTTGTAATTTTTTACAGAAAGTGAAGGTGATGAGAAATAACACTATTTTTCTGTTTTTCGAGGTGTATAGTAATGCTATGCAACAAGAAAAACTGGAAGATAGTGTTTTTTTATCGACACTTGTAATCTGTAAAAAAATTGTGAACAGATTCTTAGTACTATAGCCCGACAAACTATCATTGCTATCAAAAAATTGCCATTACTCTGTTTTATTTGGTTGGCAAAACAAACAGGAATGTTAACAGAAAAAAGAAGACTAACGGTCCAAAGTAAAAATAAATAAATATTAACATAAGACTTTGGAGGTTAGAATGCATTTTTTATTAAAGTCAATAAAGAAAGGTGTAGCGGAAGCAGTTGAGCATGCTGCCAATACAGAAACAGGTAATACAAACAGACGTCAAAATAGAGGAAGTTTTTTGAGCAGGGTTGTATCTGAAGTATCCGAAGCTGCAAGAGAAATATCTTCTTCTTCCCGGGCAGAGGCTGCAACAACCTTACCACGGCTATTAGGTAAACGAACATTGTGTCATGAATCTGCATCAGTTAAAAATAAAAGATCTGCCACATCGACAGCTGCTGTCATTAGTGCCATCAAAAGCAGCCCTGTTCAGATAGATTTAACTACAAAAGATATAGAAGTTGGAATAGATGTCATGAGAAAAGGGGGTGCTTCTGCTACTGAGATTGCACTGATAGAAGAAGTTAAGGGCGTACTTACAAGCGTAGCATTTGATGCCGGATTTGCTTACCACCATCTCAATGAAGAACATAAAAAAACTGCAAAAACAATCATCGACTGGGCTAATAACCCGATGCTTAATTTTATTACTTCGCTTGTATCTGATTCATCATTGGCATCAACAAGCTTTAAAAACATTGTAATGCCTTTGCTACTCTCAAATATAGAGAGTGATGATACTGACCCAAATTCCCTGGGAAGTATTGCCAGCAAAGGAATACAGCGCTTAGAAATGAAGGATATTAAACACTTAGCAACGAAAGTCAAACACATTACACCTGACAGAGTACCCGCTGAATTTAACCTTGATTTAGAAAAGTTAAAATCTTTATTAGTCAGTACAGAAACAGGGACACCGATGAGTAAAAATGATCTTTCTTTAAAGGTGGAACAGATTGATTCCTTATGTGGTGTGGAAGGTACTTTTTTAATTCAGGGGAATGGAAAATTACCTGAAAAAAAGCCCCAGCCTTTTAATCTGATTTATATGTGCTCAGGTGAAGACTCTGCAATGATGTTTATGACACCTGTCAAAGATAAGGAGTCAGCTTGTAAAGAGTATTTAATACCTATTGTTTTAACAGCAAATGCTTGTTGCGTAAATCAATTTGTTCAGCTTTTAGAAAAAAATGATGTCATTCGTGTTAACAAATTGACAATTAATCGCATTACTCCCGGAGCAATTTAAGATCTTTAAAAAAACATAATATGACTTTTTACTCAAAATATTTTTGATTTATACAATTAAAAATAACCAGGGGAAACAGCTTATTTTATCTGTTTTACTTCTGTTTTGAGTAATAGTCACATCTTGATTTTCTCAACAATTCATTCAAATTATTTTTTACTGATAACGTTGTCTCTTAGCCATATTTTTTAAAGCTAAGACTTTTATCCTGACAGATTTATCTTCTGCTGAATATACCAGCCTTTGAGGCTTCACACTATAATTAAGGTTTCCCAACACCTCATTAGCCTTAAAGTTTATTTTCTATCCTGGACGGTTAGTTTCTATCCGAAGATATACTGTATGACATTATCATCTGAATCTGTCTGTATTGGTTTGCCCACTTCCCGTATAGCATTAGTTTTTATTAAAAAGATTTTTATATAAAAGACAGGGATCCGGATATCATTTAACAGGGTACATGGCATGGGTCGTATGTATGACATGGATGGGTTACAACTTTAATTCTGTGAGGACTCATGTGACCAACTCCAGTATCGCTTGCTCCACGAATAAAGCACCAAGTTTCCTGCCCGCAGCGAGACTGGCAATTTACAGAATCAATAGAAGCATCCCATGGATTAGCACTGGCATGAGAACAGAACCTGCCTCCAAACCACCAGTCATTTACCGTTTGATGATGACCTTGTGCCAATATAATATCATCAAATGATACACCGTTTATGGTTAAAGTCCCCTGAATAGCAAAATTTAATTTTGTCGGATTCTTATTATAAGTAAAATGGTCAGCCCACAAGAAGGTCATATCATCATTTTGTTTAGCCAGGCACTTAGCAGTTTCTTTACTCAAATGTCTTCCGGCTACAACATTCAACCCTAAACCAAATTGGGTTGTTGGTCTTATATTGACAGGATTATCAAAAGGCTGATGAGGTGTAATACAATGAGAATCCATTTTAAAACTTACTGAGTGAACATCTCCGACAAAATAAACTTTATTATAACGTTTTTTTTTGTAAGCATAATTGCTTGTTGAATAACATAAAAAAATACAGAAACAAAAAATTGATATTACTTTTTTCATCACAATACTCTTGTTAAATTCAACTGAAGTTGATAGCAAAACCGGAATCAGAGCTGAAGCCTTTTGAATTTGTACAAGAAAATAAATTATTTATATATAAAAAAAGACAATCGTTCTTTTGCAACTCCGGTTCAGAGCTTTTGGCTGAATAAAAGTCCTTGCTTTTAACAGACAAATGACGCTAAAAAGTTTTGTCATCCCGGTAGGGATTGCATACTCTTATACATAATTCTTTAACCAAATATGGAAAAGACCTTGAAATTTATCATAAGCAAACCTTGGTTGAGAGTTTTTGCTTTAATCGACTGATGCTGAAATAACCTTGTCATTCCGGCAGGGATTGCCGGAATCCCTTAAACAGGGAAGTTATATTTTTAGTGGTTATTACCTTTAATGGATGCCCGCTTTCACAGGAATGACTACAGATTTGTGAAAGTAATGGCTTATTTATCTAGTACGAATAAGCCGTACAGTCATTATATATTATACTACTCTTAAAATTTCCAAGCAGATGTTTGATTAAAAACTTATGCATAAGAGTATGTAGGGATTGCCGGAATCCGTCAACAGGGGAGTTATATTTTTAGTGGTGGTTATCTTTTAATGGATTTCCACCTTCACGGAAATGACAGCGTATTTTTGAAAAAAAAATGACTTGTTTATTTTATAAAACATAGTCTCTTTCGCCAAAAATCTCCAAAGGGTTTGCATACTTTTATACACAAATTTTGATCAGGTCTGAAAAAAACTGCCCTGGTACCATGATGAATTTTTCACACTACCCCCGAGTATATAAATATTCAGAGTGATTTTAAAACAAACAGGAAGCTATAACCAACCTTTGCGTTTAAAGTAAATATATGGAATAACTGCACTTAATACCATTAATGTAAGCGCAAAAAAATAACCATATTCCCAGTTTATCTCGGGTATACTTTTGAAGTTCATTCCATAAATAGATCCGATCAGTGTGGGTGGCAAAAACATAGTTGCTATCCATGAAAAGATTTTGTTCACATTATTTTGTTCATGGCTGATAAAGCCCATGATAGCATCAAGCAGGAAGCTCATCTTTCCAAATAAAAACTGTGTATGTGGTGATAAAGATTCTATATCTCTGAGCATGTTTAGCATATTTCTCTGATGCGTTTCGCTCAGCTGAAAGGAGCGACTACGCATTAAATAGCGGATGGAACGCTGTGTGTCTAACAGACAGAGACGAATTTTATCATTAATGTCTTCCTGGATTGTGATTGTTCTTAATATATCATCACGTTCATCTGCATTAGCGTCTTCCCGCAATGTTTTCTGACTAAGCTCCTCCAGCATAGAATAAACGTCTTCCAGCATATCGGCGAGATAATCAATTTTTGCTGTAAACAGCTCCTGAAAAATTTCCATTGGAGAGTCAACTTGTAATTTATTACGCTTAAACTGATGGCGTACCAAACGAAATAATCCGACATCATCGTCTCTGAGCGTAATCAGTAAATGTGGTCGTATATTAAAAGAAACACTGGTTAAACGTATATCTTTGCTTTGCCGGTGAGGAAAAAAACTATGGATATGCATGCCATCACCATCCTGGTAAAACCTGGAAGTTGATTCCAGCTCCTTCAGTGCTTCTCTGCCAGGTACTGCTGCCGAATAGTATTGCTCCAGCCATTTGCGTTCCTGATCATCAGGTTCAACAACATCAAGCCATAAAGCATCTCCTGGCAGCGTATCTGCCAGACTCAGGTTTTCAATTTTTAGCTGATTCTCCGCAAGACGATAAACTGTTATCATCAGCCGCTCCATCTACAGACATAAAAAGTTCAGGCGTATGTTATAAACAAAATAAAAAACAGTCTAACACAATAAAGTCATTCTGATATTATGTTTTTGCTCATGTTTTACTAAAAATGAAAAGGATTAGCAGACAAACAATGCTATATTTTATTTTTTGTTCATTGTATGCCGGTTATAAATTCCTGCTTTATAGAAATAGCAGGAAGACAGGAAGGCATAAATAATAAAAAAAACAGAACAACAGGTATGCAGCACATATATTTATGGCTTAATCACGGCGTGTCACTCACAGAGAGTACAGCTATTTTCGATATTTGCTGTTTTTTCCAGCAAAAATAATCTGTTTCTGCAAAGCTGCACCCCTTGCAATGATTACCTGATAAATTGCATTTAGTTTGATAATGGGCAACATTACCTTTGCGAACCCAGTGGGACAGCATAAAAAACATACGGTCATGATCAACATTGAAACGATTAACTAAATCAATCAAAGGAACCATTTCGCCACGCTGCATAAGATAAGCTTTAATTTTACTGAGCATATGCATTCTCCTCTGCCTGTAAACATTTCTCTCCGTTTCTTTTGTTCATTTTTATACCCTTCCAGCGCAGCAGTGCAATGATTACAATACCGCAGCTGCAAAGTCCTGAAATCCATAGAGAGCTTGATAACGGATGCTGCAAAAAAGTTGCACTTTGGTAAAAGATAGTTGCTAGTGCATAGGCCATATAAGTTGTCCAGCCCACCGATAAAAACATCCATGAACGTCCGATTTCTCTTCTTATTGCACCCATTACAGATACACAGGGCATATAAAGTAGTACAAATATCATATAAGCAAGTACTGCAGAAAGACTACCAAAAAGATTGTGCATTACCATTTTTGTTTTATGGTTTACCGGATCAACGCCATTTGCTTTAAAAGGATTACTCAGATTGTCTTCCCATGTCCGTATGTTTTCAGGTACTGTGGCAAAAGCTGCTTTAATTTTATTCCATAGATCCGGCTCATCAACACCCTCCTGAACACCGTTTTTATGGTCTGAATTTTGAGCCGTCATCTGCCCATAAAAAGAATTTAATGTGCCCGCAACAGTTTCTTTAGCAAGAATACCTGTAAAAATACCCACCAGTGCAGGCCAGTTATCTTTCTGTAGTCCCATCGGTGCAAAAACAGGAGTTACTTTCTCTGATATTGCTGCGAGTATTGAGTTTTGATAATCGCTGTTAGTAAACGAACCATCGCGCCCAATAGTATTCAACGATGTGATAATCATTACCAGAAAAACAATCGTCTTACCTGCTTTGACAACAAAACCCTTTAATTTATCCCAGCTTCTGATCAGTATCGTTGTCAGTGTTGGTAAGTGATAGGCAGGTAATTCTAAAATAAAAGCCGATGTCTCTCCGCGTAACAATGTTTTTTTCATAATTAAACCGGTAAATATTGCAACGGCAATACCCAGAAGATAAAGAAGGAAAATGACGTTTTCTCCATTGTATGGAAAAAAAATCATTGCCAGCAAAGAAAACACCTGTAAACGTGCTCCGCAGGACATAAACGGATTCATCATGACGGAAAGCTTACGATCACGTTCACTTTGTAGTGTGCGGGTAGCCATAATGGCAGGGACATTGCAACCAAATCCGACAATTAACGGAACAAAAGATTTACCTGGGAGCCCAATTTTTTTCATTACCCTGTCAACAACAAAAGCCGCTCTTGCCATATATCCGGTATCTTCAAGCACGGACAGAAAGAAAAATAATGCCGCAATTAAAGGTATAAAACTGGCAACTGTTGCAATACCAGATCCCGCCCCTGTGATCGCCACAGTTAACCAACTTGGTGCTTTTAGTAATGTTAAAAGATAACCGATACCATCTACGAAAATCACCTCAGACAACTGTTGAAAAAGATCCTGGAAAATAACACCGACTTTAATAGAAAAAGTGAACATGCAATACATGATTAGCAGAAATATAGGAATACCCAGATAGCGATTTAAAACAACTGCATCTATTTTGCTTGTGAATGTGCGCTCTAAATTCTTTTTCTTTTTAACAATATCCTGTACTAACCGGTCAATAAAAGTGTATCGTTCATCAGCAAGAATAATATCTGTATCTTCCTGCTGTTGCTGCTCCAGTTCCGTTCTGGCACGCAAAATTTTTGTACATTGTTGTTGCGTTAGCAGTGATTCCAGTGTTGTATCACCTTCAAGTAATTTTATTGCCAGCCAGCGACAACAGATATTTTTCTTCGTAGCAACCGGTTCAAGCACCGCAAGTAACGATACAAGTTGTTGTTCTACCGCTTCACTATAAAACATTTGGATTGGTTTACAGGTATAAGTTTTCACTTGTCTGGTAATAATTTGCTGCAACAGCATAATACCCGGGTGATTGCGATTAGAAGCAATAACAGGAATAACCGGACAGCCCAGTTTTTTCTCCAGTGCTTTATGGTCGATAACAATTCCTTTTTCTTTTGCCACATCTGTCATATTCAATACAACAATGACAGGACAGCACATTTCAAGTAATTGTGTGGTTAGATAAAGATTTCTTTCAATATTAGAGGCATCGATAATATTAATAATGAGATTAGCTTGTTGGGAAAGAATATAGTCGCGGGCCACTTTTTCATCCAGAGATATTTCGCCCAGCCCCACATCAAGCGCATAACTACCCGGCAGATCAACAACCTGAAACACTTTTCCTGCGTAATTATAATAACCGCTTTTTTTCTCAACAGTAACACCGGCCCAGTTTCCAGTTTTTTGATTCGCACCCGTAAGTGCATTGAATAATGTTGTTTTACCACAATTGGGATTCCCCACCAGCGCAATGGTTGAATCAGGGCAGTTATTATATTCTTTTTTGAATGCAGATTGCGACGGATGATGCTCAATCATATGTTAACCTATATCTTTTTTATTTGTATGCAGCCTGCTTCTTTGCGTCTCAGACACAACCTAAAGCCTAAAAGCTCAAATTCAACTGGATCCCCCAGAGGAGCGTTACGAATCATTTTAATTTTTGTGCCTGGTGTCAGCCCCAGCGATAGCAACTGCCGCCTGTAGTTTCCGCCTTTTCTATAACCGAC
>JAPORK010000073.1 GCA_026710285.1 Endozoicomonadaceae bacterium
CGGTTGGTAACAGACGGATTGTTTTTCCTGTTACTGCCTGCTCAAATTTTTTTACAGAGATTATGCAGCTATCATCTTAACATCAGTTATGGAGGGTTCAGCGGTGTTCTCTGGTGGATACCATATCAGCTGTTCATAGGTTTTCGGATCAAGCCCCAGCCTTGTCACAAACTGTCTGAAGCAGTCAACGGCTTCTTCAAACGATATCTTAACCGGGTTCACCGGTTGGTAATAGACGGGTTGTTTTTCCTGTTGCTGACTGCTCAAATTTTCCAGCCAGGCAATGAGCAATTCATTAATAAGCTTTATTTCAGTTTCATTACGGGCACAATGAAAAAAGCGAAACTCCAGTGTGGTGTTAGCCTCGCTTATCTCACCGTTGAGTACTGATTCTGGCGTTGTCGGAAAATTATAGTTAACCTGGCAGGGGTGATAACGTTTTGTTGAATCTCTTAAAGTACCCCACCAACCCTTAAAAGCGATCAACTGAAAAAAAGTTTCTCCTCCTTTACAGTTTTTTCCCTGAGTCAGGCAACGGTTAAAATGACTAATAGTATTCTCAAGTATTTGGGTAGTATGAGGTTGTTCCAGTTGGCAAAGATAAGGATAATATTCTTTGCTATAGGCTGCACGTTGCAAAATAGCAGGAAACCATCCCTGGTTTTCAATATCTATCAACAACCTGAACAGTAGTTCTGTATTATTACCAACTGCCCTGATAATATCGATGTGTTTGTGACCTGAACATTCTTTCCATCCAAAGGATTTTGCCGGTTTAATTACCCAGTCTGCCAAAAGTTTGTAAGCGCTGCAGGTGGTCTCATCCGTTTTAAACTGTTGATCTGCACTGTAAGGAGAAGCATTAAATTCCATCACTATACATTCATCTTGCAGGGCAGATTCAGGGTACAACGTTACCTGCCATTCTCCAAATTTTGTGGTTATTCTATCAAAATCAGGCTGCTCATCATCAAAAGCTGCTGTTGGCTTTACTGCTTGTACATAATTTTTCCATGTCTGTACCGCATTGAGTTCATGTTCTCTAAGATCTAAAATATCGATGTCTTTTGTTTGTGGAATGGTATACTCAAACTCTTCACCAAACAGCATCTGCTTAGCGTTAAATAGCTGGCATGGTGTTTGTGGTAATACCGTTTTAATCAAAGATGATGGTAAAAGCAGAGAATGGCATTCATTACTGCTACCAAATATAATGGTTTCCAGCCATTGTGGAATGCAGGTTTTACACAAAAAATCAGTTAGCTCGGTTGTTGTTAGTGCAGAGGAAACGGGTTGATTCTCAGTGCTGCAGACCGTTGCCTTTTGCCACCATAAAATATTACAGTTTAATAAAATAAAAAAGTTACTCATACCAGGCATGAATGTCATTTTCTTATAAAAAGAATACCGCTCTTTCAGGGTTTCAATATAATGATTACTATCAAGAAAAAAGTTGTTTATTATGGATCCTGCATCGCTACTATTGCGTATTACAAAGGTTAAATCTGCCAAAAAGATAGCGTAGGTATCAATAATTTTTAGTTGTATCATTTTAGATATTTCACCATCATCCTCAGAAATATCTGTAGTTTCCAGCTCTTGCTGATACTGCGCAATAAGCGGTTCCATATGCGGGTGTTTTGAGAGCAAAGCAAGGCTGGCAAACATTAGTTTTTGTTCATCTTCATTCAAAAACAGACTTCCAAATAAAAAGCTACACTCAAATGGTATGTTCTCATGCAAATTAAAAACAGGTTGCTTTGTTGGTGTGAATACTGTTTCTATTTCTTCTGATGTTTTACTATTTATTATTTGTTTATATACATTTGCTTTATCAGTCTGATATAAAATTTTTTCAAATTCATTACGTAAATTTGCTGCTTCATCAGGAGGATAATCCTGAAACATCTTTTGCATAGTTTGTTCTAATTGTGCTGCAATGGTTTTATAATTATCATTACCAGAAGAGGGTCGTGTTAATGGTATATTTAGTTTTTCACAGCAAGCTTTCAGGTTAATGACTGCCTGTTCAGAACATAGCTTTATTGGCACGGCTGTGTCTGTTGAAACAGAGGCTAATGTTTCCACCTTTTCTGTTGAGACCGATCTTTGGCTTAAATCTGGTTGATCAAAACTTTTAACAGGCTCCGGGCAGAGCTGTTTCTTTACAGGTAAATCACTCTCGTTTGGATGATTTTCTCGTTGCCTTTTTATGCATGATGGCTGGTTTGTTACACTGGTTGCTGATTGTATTGTTTCCACTTTCTGTACCTCTCTTTATACCAAACACATGCTTAACATGCGGAGATAGTTTTAATTTCCATATCCGCAAATCTGTAATCTGAAAATTGCAACATGCTGTGTAATGATTATTTTTTCTGATTCACAACAGTGCAGCTGGTTATTCAGAGAGGTATTTTATTCACAATGTTCCAAATGATATCTGTTATTGTTAGTGGTACAGACACGGTTATACACAACAGAATACAATTCCCATTGATTGCCTGCTTTTGTTGCTAAAAATGTAGTATCTTTGTCATAATAGTTAGATTTGCCATTATATTTTGGTAGTGAGGACCAATGTTCAGACCATTAGCACTATTTATCGGGTTACGATATACCTGGACGAAACGGAAAAATAATTTTATTTCGTTTATTTCCGGTATTTCTATGATTGGCATGATACTCGGTGTCATGATTTTAATTATTGTTATGTCAGTGATGAATGGTTTTAACGATCAGCTGCTAACCCGTATTCTTGGGATGGTACCGCATGCCACAGTTTCCGGTGTAAAAGGATATCTGACTGACTGGAAGCCGATTATGCAACAGCTTAAAAAACAGCCAGGTGTTGTGGCTGCGGCGCCTTTTTCGCAAAATCAGGGACTGCTTTCCGGCAATGGAGTCGTTCACGGTATTTTATTAAATGGTATTGATCCTGAATATGAAAAAACGGTTTCTGCTCTTAATGAGTATATGCATTCGGGGAGTCTGGAAAGCCTTAAACCACATACATTTAATATTATTATTGGTAACTCATTAGCACAAAAGCTTGGGGTTAGCATTGGGGATAAGATTACTGTTATGTTGCCAGAGGCTTCTATCAACCCGATGGGTATTTTTCCGGGACTGAAACGTTTTAATATTGCCGGTACTTTTTCTGTTGGGTCGGGTATGGATGATAACATGGCATACATTAATATTCAGGATGCAATGACTTTTTTACGTTTGCCACCAGATAGTGTACAGAGCATTCGTCTGAAAGCAGATGATTTATTTAAAGCACCGCAAATTGTTTATAATGCCGTCAGGCATCTTAAGGGGCAGTATTATTTTAATAACTGGACACAAAATTATGGTCAGTTATTTTCTGCTGTCCATATGGAAAAGGCTATGGTTGCTCTGCTGCTCTCTTTTTTAATTGCCATTGCCGCATTTAATATTATTTCCACGCTGATTATGGTGGTAACAGATAAGCGGGGAGATATTGCAATTTTACGTACTTTGGGCGCATCTCCACAAACAATTATGTCTGTTTTTATGGTTCAGGGCGTACTGATTGGCGTAACCGGGACTGTTTTTGGTGCCATTTTGGGTGTTGTGGGTGCACTCAATATTGCTGCTATTGCAGCCTGGATTCAGCGCATGCTGGGTGTGCAGTTTCTCGACCCTGATATCTATTTTATTGATTTTTTACCTTCAAAACTGCAGTGGGAAGATGTCGTTATCATTTGTTGTTTCAGTTTGTTGTTTAGTTTTTTGGCAACGCTCTACCCTGCATGGAAAGCTTCTAAAACACAACCGGCAGAAGCATTACGTTATGAATAAAAAAAAGGCAGTCAACGCAATGGAAAATCAGCCAATACTACAGTGTTGTGATTTAGTGAAAAATTATGTGGCAGGGTCTGAAACCATCACGGTGCTGGATCATTTAAACCTGAACATTGTTCAGCATGAACGCATTGCCATCACTGGAAGTTCTGGTTCAGGAAAAACCACACTGCTGAATGTTATAGCCGGTCTTGATCAGCCTGATGAAGGAGAAATAATCTTTAACGGGCAACGGTTATCATCACTGGATTTAAAACAACAGGCATTACTGCGCAATGAACAGCTAGGTTTTGTTTATCAGTTTCATCACTTATTAGCCGAGTTTACAGCCATTGAAAATGTTGCAATGCCTTTGCTGATGAGAGAAAAAACGACTCTTAAGACAGTTTATTCTCGTGCTGAGCAAATGCTCTGTCATGTTGGATTAGAAAAGAGATTACAACATAAACCTGCCACTTTATCTGGAGGAGAACGACAGAGGGTTGCTATTGCGCGTGCACTGGTGACAAACCCTGTACTGGTCTTTATGGATGAACCGACAGGAAATCTTGATCATTATACTGCAGCTTCTGTACATGATTTGATGATGGAACTTGCTGATACACAAAAGGTGAGTTTTATCGTGGTAACTCATGATAAAACATTAGCAGATAAAATGGACAGAGTGCTCTGTTTGACTGAAGGCAGACTGATTCAGCAGTAAAACACAGAGCAAAAAAGCAGTAAATTTTTAAACCGATTAAATAATTTTCTCCATAAAAAAAACAGTGCTATTATAAAACATAGCATTTAGAATGAGAGGGGAACTCATGAACTCATTAGGTTTAAATCAGCAAAAAACAAGTAATATTAATGATGAACTTAATAAACTGCTTGCAAACTATCAAATATTTTACATGAATGTGCGTGGTTTTCACTGGAACATAAAAGGGAATCACTTTTTTGAGCTACATGTAAAATTTGAAGAGACTTATGATGATTTATTGCAAAAAATAGATGAGATCGCTGAACGTATACTGGCATTAAACGGTAAACCTTTACATGCATATAGTCAGTATATACAACATGCTGAAATTCAGGAAATGACTGATGTATCTGATGATATAAATACAGTAAAAAGTATCAGGGATAGCTTTATTACTTTAATAAAAATACAGCGTCGTGTTTTGGATATGAGTAATGATGCAGGAGATGAAGGTACAGGTAGTATGATAAGTGATTATATCAAAGAGCAGGAAAAATTGGTCTGGATGTTTTCTGCTTATTTAGATTAAAATTCACAGTGGTATCTTGCATAAAGCACATAAACGGCATGAATGTAATAATCTAATATCTGACTTTTACGGTCAGATACATTCACATTGTAAAACTAATCATAACAGACCTGAGTCTTTATTTAGTAATACTTTTAATTAATTGTGTACCTGTATTGCTCATCATGCGAATAATTTAAACTATCTTTATGAATTAAATACTGTATATATTATAAAATAACAGATTGTGAAAGAAGACTTTGCTTTTTGCTAAAAAAAGTTGCAATCTACTCGTGAGAAAGAACAAAATATCAGTGCATTTAAAAAGACAAGGATAACTTTTAATGAAAGCTACAACTAAACGGATAATCTATTCATTGATTATAACGTTACTTGTATTTATAGCCGGATTGATGGTGTTTATCCATCAGATAAACCTCAATGACTATAAGCAAAAAATCGAAAAGACTTTTTTTAAAAAAACAGGTTTACACCTGGCAATTAATGGTAAGATAAAGTGGTGGCTTTTTCCAAATGCAGAAATAACCATACATGATGTCGATATCACCAATGAGAAACAGAAACTATTCACAATACAGAGTGCAACAGCTAATATTGGTCTTGTACCTCTTTTTTCTAAAACCATTCAGATAAATAAAATTATTTTAAAAGATATGTATTTAAATATTATTAAACAAACTGATGGTCGTTTTAATTTTTATCCGAATACAGTTAAAGCTGAAACTTCACAGTCTGAATCTATATCGGGTACGGACCGCACAACACCGAAAAATCATAATACTTTTAGCATTACTGTAGACAGTATTCAAAAAATCTTTTTTGATAATGTTGATCTTTTTTATCAGGATGTAAAAGAAGGTCAAAATTTTTCTGTCAAAAATGCTTCATTAAATCTCTTTTACTCTGCGCGGGACAATGAATTTCCTCTTCAAATGAGTGCTACTATAAATAGCAAGCAGCCAGCAGTTAAAATGGATGTCAAACTTCAGGGTGTTGGGGCTGTTGATTTTAAGCAGCAAAAGTATGCACTCAATGATATTAATCTGGTTATAAAGCCGAATAATGTTACTGGAATAAAAAATAATTTTACTGTTTCGGGCAAGTTGGGTGTTGAAAATGAAAAATTACTGTTTAACCTTAATGGCTCGCAATTGAATGTTAGAAATTTTATACCGGTTGTGCATGAAGAAAACAACGCATCTGCATCAGAGTCGGCAACAGGGTCATCGGTTACGACAGAAAAAAGTATTGAAAAAATAGCGCCGGTTATTATTCCTGCTGCACTAATTCGTACATTAAATATGGAAGGAACTTTACGGCTAGATTCATTAATATATGATGCCTGGACTTTTGATCATCCTGAACTTACTGTTAAAGCGGCTAATGGTATTACTGAAATTTCACCGTTAAAAACTGGTTTTTCTGAAGGCATTATGATAGCTACAATAAAGCTGAATGCACAGCAGACACTACCTGATATAGCAGTGAATGCCTCTGCTAAAGGTATAGAAATAGAAAAATTATTACAAAATACAAGCCTTGAAGGTAAAGCCTATGCGGATATACGTTTACTTACACAGGGAGAAACACTGAATGACTTAATAAAAAAACTCAACGGAGAAGTTTCTTTTCATATTAATCAGGGTAAATTTAATGCAGTTAACATAAATAAACTCGTATGTGATATGATTGCAAAGGTTAATCAAAAAGGAACCGGTACGCAGGAATGGGCGCAAGGGACACCATTTGAATTACTGCAGGGAAAATGGAATATTAATGATGGAGTTGCCAGCAATAATGACTTAACGGCAAAATTGCTCAGCATGGATTTACACGGTGATGGTTGGATTAATCTGATTGATCGTACCATCGACTACCATTTGGGTCTCACAATAACCGGAGATAGTATAGATAATAATTCTGCCTGTAAAATTAATCCACGCTATGCTGATATCACCTGGCCAATAAAGTGCGCAGGTAAATTAGGAGAGACAAAAAATCTCTTCAGTATTGACTCAGAGCGCTTTGGTCTATTGCTGCAGAAAATTTTAAAACAAGAAGCAGAATACCACCTGAAAAAAAAATTACAGCAACATTTTAAAGGATTTTTTAAATAAAACAGCATGCTTCTGTTTTGATTAAATGAGTGAAACGAGTGATTTCTGTATGTTCAGGGCTGGTCATCGGCAATCAATCCTCAGGGAGAGGAGAGTATCAAAGTTGATAAACATTTAAAAATTGTATGGTGTATTATTTCCTGTACTGTTATTTTTTTAAAAGACCAATTTCTTCGGCACAAGAGGTCATCTCTTTCAAATTGTTATATACGATATTAACTGTTTGAAATTGTCCGGCAGTCTGTACTCCTCTGTGCCCTCTTTCATTTCTGAACATGAGTGTCATCAGTGTTGGATCGGTTACTATGGCGTTAAATTGCTCTGGAGTCAGTGCAATATCTTTCATCATTTTTTCAGTAAGTGGTGTTTTAGAATACGCCTTAAGTAGCTTTTTTTTCTTTTTATCGTCTATAACTTTAATATTGTTGACGATAGATTCCATTTCTTCCCTTGTAACTACTTGTTGTATTTTGCTAAAGTGATCAGCCTGTTTTTTCGGGCTTGCTGATTTGCTGGTTAAAGAAGCATCAACTATCTGCTGTATAAGAGTACTTGTTCCGGTTCTGCCAATACCTGCCGTACAGTTAGTCGATATAGGAATGTCAAAATCAGGACTGATCTTGCGAGCCAAAAATGCCTGAACAAGTAACTGTCCTGGTTTCCCTGTTGTCCTATCATTAAAGTGGTTATTTTGCAACCGAAAACAGGATTTCTCATTAATCAACAGGTGCTGTAAAGTAAATTCTCCGTTAAAAAGCTTTGTTTCCTTAAGATTTTCTATTGTTGCCTGAGTACCATCTCCTCCTGTATATGTAACTTTCTGTCCCGCTTGCGGTACATATGATTCTGTTCGTTTATCTATGGACGCATCGTTTTCATTAGTCATGTCATTAATACATTTAACCCCTTTGCCAGAAATCATATTCAGAAAATGAGCAATATTAGGAGTCTGTGACTTTCCACTGAAAGTCTTCTCAGATGTTGTTGGTCCCTGAGAAGCAATATAGGTACCGTAGGGTGCGGAGATAAAATTGGCATGAAAATACGCTTCTCCCTTTGTGTTTTTTACAACACTTTCCGGATTACAAACCAAACTAGCATCTGTGGGATAACGGGGGCTAACATTTTCCAACATTGCTATTTGTTGTTTATGATTACTATCTCCTTTTTTATGATGCTGATCTTGCCGTAAAGCTAAATAACTATGCTTAAATTCGTCGGGGACTGTTTGTGTTTCGTTACTGTAGGAGCTTTCATCTATAGAACGCATAAAATCAGGATTAGCATTCTCAAATGCGCTTAAATCCTGATTACCGAACTCTTCTGCCAATGCATTAAAAGTTGCTGTATCCTGTTTAGTCGGAGAAATCGTTTTTGAAA